>NZ_BAAHXE010000042.1:0-15823 GCF_054657095.1 Hydrogenophilus islandicus
CCCGCGCCGCTTCGGTAAAACCCTCTTCCTCGACACGTTATCTGAAGCCTTTTCCGGCAACCGAGTCCTCTTTGAAGGGGGTGACGCGGCGGTGCGGCTCGGGGCCGACCCGAAAGCGGCCGAGCGGCCGCGGTTGTACCTTGCCGACCACTGGGATTGGGGGCAACGCCACCCGGTGATTCGCATCTCCTTTGTGAGCGGCGTACGCCACGACGTCGCGAGTTTGGCGCTTGCGATCGACGAGCAACTCACCCGCAACGCCGAACAGTTGGGGGTCGATCTTCCCCCCCACCCCGACTTCGCCGTGCGCTTTGAGCGGCTGATCGACCGCGCCGCGAACCGCCACAACGCGCGTGCGGTGGTGTTGGTCGACGAGTACGACAAACCGATCCTCGACAACCTCACCGAACCGGACGTCGCGCGGCAGATGCGCGAAGCGTTACGCAGTCTCTACAGTGTGCTCAAAGGGCGCGACGCCGACTTGCGCTTTGTCTTCCTCACCGGCGTCTCCAAGTTCAGTAAAGTCTCGATCTTCTCGGGGCTCAACCACCTGCGCGACATCACCCTCTCTGCCGACTACGCGACGATCTGCGGCTACACCGAAGGGGATCTGGACACCGTCTTCGCCCCGGAGTTCGACGCCGCGGCAGCCGACGGGAAACCGTTGGACCGCGCTGAAGTGCGCCGTTGGTACAACGGCTACGCGTGGGATGGGGAACCGGTCTATAACCCCTTCGACGTGCTGCTCCTCTTT
The DNA here is from genome assembly GCF_054657095.1 of Hydrogenophilus islandicus. NCBI lineage: Bacteria > Pseudomonadati > Pseudomonadota > Hydrogenophilia > Hydrogenophilales > Hydrogenophilaceae > Hydrogenophilus > Hydrogenophilus islandicus. The sequence goes on from NZ_BAAHXE010000042.1 coordinate 755, forward strand.
GCCGAGCGGGAATACCGCGCGTGGTGGTTCGAGACGGGAACGCCGACGTTTCTCATCGAGTGGCTCAAGAGCCGGCAGTTCTTCACCCCGCGCCTCGAGCGGCTCTATGCCAGTGAGCAGTTGCTTTCAGCGTTTGACGTCGACGCGATCGAACCCGAAGCGATGCTGTGGCAGACCGGTTACTTGACGATCCGCCGGCAACGGCGTGTGATCAATCGCATTGAATATGAGCTTGCGCTGCCCAACCTCGAGGTGCGCCAGGCGTTGAACGAGGCGCTCTTTCTCGCGTGGTTGCCCGACAGAAGCGTTGCAAACGAGCTTGCAGCCGATCTCGCTGAGCCGCTCGTGCGTGGCGACGCCGTGGGGCTGCGCGACCACTTCGTGCGGCTCTACGCCGCGATCCCCTACGAGTGGACGCGCACCCACCCGATCGCGCAGTACGAGGGGTACTGGGCGAGTCTCTTCTACAGCCATCTTGCGGCGTTGGGGGTCGAGATCACACCGGAAGAGGTGAGCCAACAGGGACGGTGCGACCTGGTGGTGCGGGTGGGCGGCATCGTGTGGGTCTTTGAGTTCAAAGTCGTTCCTGACGACGCCACCGGCGAAGCACTTCGGCAGATCCAGGCCCGCGACTATGCGGCGAAGTACCGCGGTGCGCCGGGGGTCGAGCGGGTGATCGAGGTTGGGGTGGAGTTCTCGAAGAAGCAACGCAAGATTGTCGGATGGGAGATAGCCGGTTGAGTCGAGGGAACGCTCGGGAACCTTTCCCCCCGATCCTTGCCCGCGACCGCGGACGGGTGGTGGCGCTGTCGCGGCGGCTTGCGCGCGCGCAGAATCTCAAGGAGCGGGAGCGGCTGCAGGCGGAACGCGACGCGCTCATCGCCGCCTCCCATCGCGCGTGGCAGGCGCGCCTCGAGGCGCGGCCGGCGATCACCTACCCCCCGGAGTTGCCGGTCAGTCAACGCGCTGAGGAGATCGCCGCGGCGGTGGCGGCGCACCGGGTGGTGATCGTCTGCGGTGAGACCGGTTCGGGCAAGACGACGCAGTTGCCGAAGATCTGCCTTGCCGCCGGACGGGGGGTGAGCGGACAGATCGCCCACACCCAACCGCGGCGCATCGCCGCCCGCGCCACTGCCGAACGGATCGCCCAGGAGTTCGGCGAATCGCTCGGCCAGAGCGTCGGTTACCGCGTCCGGTTCGACGACGTCGTCAGCCCCGACGGCTACATCACCCTCATGACCGACGGGATACTGCTCGCCGAGACGCAGCGCGACCCGTGGCTTTCGGCCTACGACACCGTGATCATCGACGAGGCGCACGAGCGGAGCCTCAACATCGATTTCCTCCTCGGCTACCTCCACCGGTTGCTCGCGCGGCGCGACGACTTGAAGGTGGTGGTGACGAGTGCGACGCTCGACGCCGAGCGGTTTGCCCGCCACTTCGCGGCGGTGGCGGGGGAAGTCCCGATCATCGAGGTGAGTGGCCGCCTCTACCCGGTCGAGATCCGCTACCGGCCGATCGAAGAGCTCGAGGAGAGCGAAGAGCCGCTCTATGACGGGATCGTCGCGTGCGTCGAGGAGGCGTGGCGCGAAGGGAGCGGCGATATTCTCGTCTTTTTGCCGGGCGAGCGGGAGATTCGCGAAGCACGTGCGGCGCTCGAAGCGGCGCAGGCGCGCTTCAAGCGCGAGTTGGAGATTCTTCCCCTCTTTGCCCGCCAATCGGCGAGCGAACAGGCGCGGATCTTCTCCCCAGGTAAACGGCCGCGGGTGGTGCTCGCGACGAATGTTGCCGAGACGTCGCTCACTGTCCCCAACATCCGCTACGTGATCGACTCGGGGCTTGCGCGGATCCACCGCTACAACCCGCGCACCCGCGTGGCGCAGCTCAAAATCGAGCCGATCAGCCAAGCGGCAGCGGCGCAGCGGGCAGGCCGCTGCGGGCGAGTGATGGACGGGGTCTGTTTTCGCCTCTACAGCGAAAGCGATTTCGCCGCGCGCCCCCCGCACAGCGACCCAGAGATCCTCCGCACGTCGCTCTCAGCGGTGGTGTTGCGCATGGCGGCGCTCCATTTGGGCGAAGTGGCTGACTTCCCCTTTCTCGACCGTCCGCCGCATCGGGCGGTCGCCGGTGCGGTTCAGGAGCTCGTCGAACTCGGCGCGCTCGACCCCGAGCGGCGCACCCTCACCCCCGTGGGGGCGCAACTGGCGAAGATGCCGATCGACCCCCACCTCGCGCGTCTGCTGGTCGCCGGGCACGAGTTGGGGTGTCTGCAGGAGATGCGGGTGCTCGCTGCGGCCCTCTCGGTGCCCGATCCCCGGGTGCGGCCGGCGAATAGCGAAGCGCAAGCGGACCAGCAGCACGCCCGCTTTCGCGGCAGCGACCGCGACGCCAAATCGGAGTTTTGCTGGTACCTCAACCTCTGGGCGGCGTGGCGCGAAGTGGCGCGCCACCAGAGCAGCGCCAAGCAGCGGCAGTGGGCGCAGGACCATTTTCTTTCATGGTTGCGGCTGCGGGAGTGGCGCGAGGTGGAAGGGCAGCTCCATGCCCTCACCGGGGAGTTGGGGTGGCGCGATAATACCCAGCCCGCGAGCTTCGAGGCGATCCACACCGCGCTCATCACCGGGTTGCCGCACGGCGTCGGGGTCAAAGCGCGCGACGACAAACCGGAGCATCGCGGCAGCTACCTCGGCGCGAAAGGGGTGCGCTTCTGGCTCCACCCGCAGAGTGGGGCGTTGCGGCGGGCACAGCCGCAGTGGGTCCTTGCCGCGGAACGGGTCGAGACGACCAAACTCTACGCCCGCACCGTCGCGGCGATCGACCCCCGCTGGATCGAACGGGCGGTGCCGCACCTCATCGCGCGGGAGGTGGGGGAACCCCACTGGAGCGGCCGCGCGGGGGAGGTGCGGGGGCTGGAGAAGGGGACGCTCTTTGGCCTCACCGTCTACAGTGGCCGTTCGGTGAGCTATCGCCACGTCGATCCCGCGCTCTGTCGCACCCTCTTCATCCGCGAAGGGTTGGTCCATGGGGACCTGCCGCCGCAGCGCATCGCGCGGATGGCCTTTCTCCAGCACAACCTCAAACTCATCGCTGAACTACGCGAGTTGGAGGAGCGGCTGCGTCGCCCTGACCTCGTCGACGAGCGCTGGATTGAGGCCTTTTACGCGAGCAAAATCCCCGACGATGTCGTCGATCTCGCCAGTTTCGAAGCGTGGCGGCGCGAGGCGGAGCGCAAAGAGCCGAAGCTACTTTTTCTTTCGCGCGAGATGATCGTCGCGCGCGACGCCGAAGGGGTGGTGAGCGAGCGCTTCCCCACCACATTCGACCTCTACGGCGAACCGCTCCCGCTTACTTACCAGCACGACCCGGGCGCAGCGGACGACGGGGTGACGCTGACGATCCCGGTGGCGCTTTTGAACCAGATCCCGGCGGCGCGGTGCGAGTGGCTCGTCCCGGGGATGGTCGAAGAGAAGGTGGTGCTGCTGCTCAAAAGCCTTCCCAATAAGCAGAAGCACCGGCTTCAGCCCCACGCCGAGTCGGCGCGGGCGTTCCTCGCGGAAGTCGAAGCACACCCCGAGTGGCGCAAGGAGCCGCTCTTGAAGATCCTCGCGCGCTGGGTAAGCGAGAAGACAGCGATCGCGACCACCCCCGAGCAGTTCCGCTTGGAGACCCTGCCGCACCACCTCTTCATGAATTTCCGCGTCGTCGATGAGGCGGGGCGAGTCTTGGGCGAGGGGCGAAACCTGGAGGCGTTGAAGCGCGCGCTCGGGCAGAAGGCGGGAAACGCTTTTGCCCAGCTCGCTGCGCTGTGGCCCGGGGACAAGGCACCCTCCCCGCAGCGGGAGAATCCCTCCCAGCCACAGGCAGAGGCGGCCGGAACGATGCCGTGGGAGGTGCCGGCAACCGAATGGATCTGGGGGGCGCTTCCCGCGATCACCGAGGCGGTGGTCGGCGGGATCACGACGATCGGTTTTCCCGCGCTCGACGACGCGGGCGACGCGGGGGCGCGGTTGCGGCTCTTTGATACCGAAGAGGCGGCAGCGGCAGCCCACCGGCGGGGGGTGTTGCGGCTTCTGCGGATCGCGCTCAAAAATGGCGTGCGCTCCGTCGAAAAGAGCGACGAATTCAAGCGCCTGCAGTTGGTCTGGCTCGCGCGGGGGCGCAGTGAGCCGCTTCTTGACACGGTCGTCGAGGCGGCCCTTGCAGAAGCGGCGCTTGCGGAGCCGCTTCCGCGCGACGGGGAAGCCTTTGCTGAGCGGGTTGCCGCGGGGCAGAAGCGGTTCCTGTTGGTTGCGCAGGCGCTGATGCGCTCCGCGCTCACCTGGTTTGAGCAGGTGGCGGCGATCGAAAAACGGCTCGAACGCCTCGGCAAAGCGCATCCCGAAGCGGCGGCCGACATTGCGGCGCAGCTCGCGGCGCTCTTTGCTCCTGGCTTCTTGGTTGCGACCCCCTGGGAGCGGCTGCAACACTACACGCGCTACCTCGACGCGGTGCGGGTGCGGCTCGATAAACTAGAAAAAGACCCGGCGCGCGACCGCCGTTGGCTCAGCGAGTGGCAGCGCGCGGCGCTCCCGTGGCAAAAGGCAGTAGCGCGCGCGCGCAGCGACTGGCCCCCCTTTTGGCACGAGTACCGCTGGCTGCTTGAGGAGTTGCGGGTCGGGCTCTTTGCCTCCGAATTGAAGACCCCGATGCCGGTGAGCGTCAAACGGCTCGAGCGCTTGTGGGCGCAGCAGGGGGAGGGGTAGCGGGGCTACCCCTTCGGCGCCGCCAGTTGCCGCAGCGCCCAGCGGATCGCGTCAGAAAGCGCAAGCTCCGTGGGAAGCGCCGCAACGACCGGAGCGATCTGCGCGCTGCTGTAGCCGAGCGCCTCGAGGGCTGCGGCGACGTCGCGCACGAGCTGCGCGCGGTTTTCCACCGGTTCGGCCTCGGCATCGGCCGCGGGAGCGCTCGAGGCGGCGGGCCGATCGCGACCGGAAGCCGCGGGTGACGCTGTTACTGCCACCTCTTCTTCCCCCCACGGCAGCTGCGCGAGCTTGTCTTTGAGCTCCAAGAGGAGCCGCTCGGCGGTCTTTTTGCCGATGCCGGGAATCTTGACGAGCGGGTGGCTCGCCTGTTGCGCGACCGCCGCTTTGAGTTCGCCCGGCGTGAGGTGCGAAAGGAGCGCGAGCGCAATGCGAGGGCCGACGCCATTGACCCGAATGAGGAGGCGAAAGGTCTCCCGTTCGGCGCGGGTCGCAAAGCCGAAGAGCTGCTGCTCCTCGTCGCGGAGGATCTGATGGGTCAGCAGCCGCACCGTTTCGCCTGCGGGCGGGAGGGTATAGAAGGTGCTCATCGGCACCCATACCTCAAAGCCGACGCCGCCCGCCGTCTCGACGAGAATCGTCGGCGGCGCTTTGTCGCGCAGAATTCCGGTAATGAGGGCGATCACCGGAAGGCGCTCCCGATGAGCGTCGCGGCAGCGACCAAGGCGTAGCCGTGCGCAGCCTGGAGCGTGGCGACGATCGCGGGGGCAAGTGGCGAGAAATCGGTGGTGTGGGACCAGTGGGGGGTCGCCGCGACGAAGGCAAAAAGGCGCCGGGTTGCGCTGAGCGCCGGAATGAGCGCGACAAGGGCAGCCAAGGTCAAAGGGGGAAGGAGGCCGATGGCCACCCACGCGACGTGGGTCAGTGTCGCGGCGAGCGCGATGAGCGGGTAGCCCCACACGGCGCGCGCGCCCCAGCGCACTGGGATCGTCCGCTTGTCCCCGGCACCGTCAGCTGGCGCGTCGGGGAATTGGTTGATGAAGAGGATGTTGGCAACGAGTAACCCAAACGGTACCCCTGCGGCAATTGCGGTAACGACTGAAGCGTTTGCCGCGTCGCTGCGATATCCCGCGCCGACCACGGTGGCCGCTCCGGCAACGACGAGGGTCCAGGCCAGCGTGATCGCGATTTCGCCGAAGCCTCTTGCGGAGAGGCGCAGCGGCGGGGCCGAATAGGCCCAGGCAGTGGCTAAGCCAACAACGCCGATCACCGCCAGCGCTGCGGCGCGATGCGGTGCGACGCTGAGGAGCCACAGGGTGAGGAGAAGCCCGCCGAGGGCAGTGACGAGGAGTAACGTTGCGGCGAGGCGGGTGAGCTCCGCACGGGTGAGAACGCTGTTTTGCAGGAAGCGGCTGCCGCCGGTGAAGGGGTAGAGGCGGGTGGTGTTGCCGCGGTCGACCGCCTCGTCAAAAAGGTCGTTGAGGACGTTCGCTGCGGCATGGGCAGTGAGCGCGAGGAAAAGGGTCACGGCAAAGAGGAGGAGCGCAGGGGGCCACCCGTCGCGGGCGTGGTTGGCCTCTTGCCAGGTGGCCAACGCCCCACCCAGCAGGACGCCCACTGCGGTGATGGTGAAAAACGCCGGGCGGGTGGCGAGCAAAAGGGCGCTTGCGGGCGACGCCCTCAGGCTCGGGTCGGGTTCGGACACGGTTGAGGCAGGGGTTGGGGTCATGCCATGCTTCTCCGCAGGTTAGAGCAGAACGATGTCGTAGTGTTCGGGGGGGTAGTCGCTTTCGCCCCGCAGCGAGATCGGTTTGCCGAGGAATTCGCTCGCCATCGCGAGCGCCTGGGCGTGCTCTTCTTCAAAGAGTTGGATCACCGGCGGGGCGGCGAGGATGCGAAATTCGCGCACGTTGGGGAACTGTTTCGCCTCGCGGACGAGTTCGCGGAGAATCTCGAAACAGACCGTTTCGGCCGTCTTCACAAAGCCCCGTCCGGCGCAGGTGGGGCACGGTTCGCAGAGTTGCTGCAGGAGCGACTCCCGCGTCCGCTTGCGGGTGAGCTCGACGAGCCCGAGCTGCGTGAAGCCGATGACAGAAGTGCGCACCGGGTCACGCGCGAGCGCCTGCTGAAACGCCGCCAGCACCCGTTCGCGATGTTCCGGGAGCGCCATGTCGATGAAATCGACAAGGATGATCCCGCCGAGGTTCCGGAGCCTCAGCTGGCGGGCGATCGCCTGAGCCGCTTCGAGGTTGGTCTTGAGAATCGTCTCGTCGAAGTTCTTCGCGCCGACAAAGGCGCCGGTATTGACGTCGATCGTGGTGAGCGCTTCGGTCTGGTCGAAGATGAGGTACCCCCCCGACTTGAGGTCGACGCGACGACTCAATGCCTTCTCGATCTCCTCCTCAACGTGGCAGCGGGCAAAGAGGGGGCGTTCGCCGCGGTAGAGCTCGATGAGCGGCACGACGTGCGGGGCGTAGCGCTGGGCGAATTGGATCATCCGCTGGCTGTTTTCCCGAGAATCGACCTGAATGCGCAGCGTGTTGCGGTCGGCAAGGTCGCGGACGGTTCTGAGCGCAAGGTCAAGCTCCGCGGCAAGAAGGGCCGGTGGGCGCACCGCGCCTGCCCGTTCGCGGATTTCGTGCCAGACCTGTTCGAGGTAACGGATGTCGGCCACGAGCTGCTCGTCGCTCGCGTCGAGCGCGTTGGTGCGCACGATAAAGCCCCCCTGGAACCCTGCGGGGAGGAGGGCCGCAAGGCGCGCGCGCAATGTCTCGCGGGCGCTCTCCTCGTCGATGCGCTGCGAAACACCGATCTGCCCGTGGTCGTGCGGCAGATAGACGAGAAAACGGCCCGCGAGCGCAACCTGCATCGAGAGGCGCGCCCCTTTGCTGCCGATCGGGTCTTTGATGATCTGTACCGTGACCGTCTCCCCTTCGCGCAGCAGCCGCTCGATGCGCGGCGCTTCGCCCCGTTCGCCGTTCAGCGCGTTGGGTAAAAGCTCGGTGACATGGAGAAACGCGGTGCGCTCCAGGCCAATGTCGATGAACGCCGACTGCATTCCCGGGAGCACCCGAACGACTTTGCCGCGGTAGATGTTGCCGACGAGCCCACGGCGGCTCGCGCGCTCGATGTGGAGCTCCTGCACCGCGCCGTTTTCGACCACCGCGACCCGTGTCTCTTGCGGGGTGCAGTTGACGAGGAGTTCGCGCTGCAGTTCAGGGGGTTCAGCCGGTGTGGGAGGGGTGGGGGTCGATGGGACGGCCGTTTCGCTGCTTGTTATCGTGCTCATTGGTGTGACTTCCAGCTGCAGTGGGGGCCAACTCCGAAACGGGCAAGGAGCTGCGCTGTCTCGAAGAGCGGCAGACCGATGATGCCAGAGGCGCTGCCGCGGATCTCGGGGATGAACGCGGCAGCCGCCCCCTGGTAGGCGTAGGCCCCCGCTTTGTCGAGCGGCTCGCCGCTCGCGACATACGCGGCGATCCACGCTTCCGGCAGCGGCGCAAAGCGGACCTCAGAGGAGGAGCAGGCGACCTCGACCGCCACACCGTCGGTGAGCGCGACCGCGGTGAGCACTTCGTGGGTCTGCCCGGAGAGGGCACGCAGCATCGCGGCCGCCTCGTCACGGGTGGCCGGTTTCCCGAGGATCTGCTCAGCAAGCGCCACCGTCGTATCGGCCCCCAAGACGAGCGCGTGGGGGCTGCCTGCATGGGGCTCACTGACGTCGGGATCGCGGGCAACGAGCGTCCGCCACCCGGCAACCGCTTTCGCGCGCGCGAGCCGCTCGACGTAGGCGCGCGGCGACTCGTTCGGCTGTGGGGTCTCGTCGACCCACTCCGCTTCGCTCTCCAGCACCGCGAAGGGCACCCCGAGCGTGGCGAGGAGCGAACGGCGGCGGGGGCTTTGTGATGCGAGGAAGAGACGGGGGGAAGTCATCGGGTATTCATTACTCTTCAGCATGGTTCAGCTCCGGTGGTAGGGGTGGTGGGCGACGATACTCCACGCGCGGTAGAGCGCTTCGGCGACGATCACCCGCACGAGCGCGTGCGGCAGCGTCAGCCGCGACAGTTGCCAGAGGGCATCCGCTTCGCGGCGAAACTCGGGGGTGAGGCCATCCGGCCCGCCGATCACCAACGCGACGGGGCGCGCGTCGCTCCGCCAGCGGGTGAGCTGCGCGGCAAGCTCTTCGCTACTCCATGCGACCCCCCGTTCGTCGAGCGCAATGATCCGGCTTTCGCGTGGGACACGCGCGCGGAGCCGCTCGCACTCCCGTGCCCGCGCCCGTTCGCGCTCCGCTGGCGAATCGCCGTGGCGGGGTTCGCTTTTCAGTTCGACCAGTTCCAGGGCCCATTCAGGGGGGAGGCGGCGGGCGTAGTCGGCAAAGCCGTCGCTCACCCACTGCGGCGGACGCTGGCCCACGGCGTAGAGGGTCAGGAATGCCATCCGGGTTCGTCGAGCAGTCTCTGGGGGGCGGTGAGGTTGGAGGCGGCGACGCGGGTTGCCGGCGGCATGCCCCACAGCTCCTCCAGGCGGTAGTAGCGGCGGACCGCCGGCAGCATCACATGGACGACGACGGTGCCGAGGTCGACGAGGATCCACTCCCCATTCTCCTCCCCTTCGACGCCGACGATCGGTATCCCCGCTTTTTTCGCCTCGTCGACGACGTTGCGCGCGAGCGCCTTCACCTGTCGCGTCGAGTTGCCGGTGGCGATCACCACCCGTTCGAAAAGGGGCGTGACGGCGGTTGTGTCGAACGCTTCGATCGCCTCACCCTTGATCTCCTCCAGGGCAGCGATCACCAGCTGGGTGATCGCTTCGCTACTCTGCTGTTGATGCGTCGGATGGTCCATCGGCTCCATGGTCGTTCCGGTAGAGGTGATGCGCTTCAATATACCTGAGAACCGCGTCGGGAAGCAAATAGCGGGCGCTTTTGCCTGCGGCGATCAGTGCCCGGATCTGGGTCGCGGAGATCGCCAGGGGCGTTGCGTCGAGGTGAATCACCCACCCTGCCGGGGGGACGGTCCGTTCTGCGGCAACCGACTCCGCCGTTCGACGGCTCGCCCAAAGGGGCTGCAGTGCGGGGGTGAGCGTCTCCTCCTCGAGCAGCACACCCGGGCGGGTGGCGACGACGAGGTGGGCGAGCGTGAGCAGCTCCGTCCAGCGGTGCCAGCGGTCGAGCCCGACGAAGGCGTCGGCCCCAACCAGCCAGAAGAGGGGCGTTGCGTCCCCTAAGCGGTGGCGAAGGCGCATGAGGGTCGTCACCGTGTAGCTCGGCTCCTCCGGGTGGTCAAGTTCGACCCGCTCCAGGCGAAAGGTGGGGGCGTCGGCAAGCGCCAACGCCACCATCGCGGCGCGGTGGGCGGCATCACCTGCGGGAGCGGCGCGATGGGGGGGACGGGCGTTGGGGACAAACCAGACCGCGTCGAGCCGGAGCATCTCCCGCGCCTCTTCGGCGAGGCGCAGATGGGCGTAGTGGATCGGGTCAAAGGTGCCGCCGATGAGGCCGATCATGGCTGGAAGAGTTCGTCGACCTGAAGGAAATATCCCGCAAAGAGCGTGGGAACGAAGACGAGCGGCAGGAGAAAGAGCATAACGGTAAAGAGAATCGGCGGCAGGAAGGACCCAACGAGCACCACCACGAGCGATGCGGCGAAAATCGCAAGCCCCATAGCGAGCGACCACGCAAGGAGCGGTGCCCAGTTGCGCAGCGCCGCGTAGAGACTAAAAAAGAGCGCTTTGGGCCACGCGACGCCATACCACGCAATGAGCGGCGGGGCAAACCAGTACGCTGCGGTGACCGGGAGCGAGAGGAGGAGAAAGAGGAGCAGCGGCACGGGGTTCACGGCTGTGGTGAGCGCCAGCGAATCGTCGCTGGTCACGACACGCGGCATCGGCTGGAGGGTGACGTCGCCCACGGTGGCGACGACGAGGAAGAGGATGAGGAGATTCGCCGCGAAATTGAGCGCGCCGACGACCGCGAGCGCTTGCCACGGCCCTTTGAAGCCGGCAAAGAGGATCTCCGGCCCGGGACGAATGCCACGCTTGGCTGCACGCATCCCCTCGAGCACCCCGACCTGCAAGATCGGCATCGCGAGCGCGGCAAGAAACTGGCCAATGAGCGGAGCGGCCGAGAGGAGCAGGAGCAACAGCAGATAACCGAACGACAGGTAGGCGGTGAGCGCCGGCGCTTTGCGCCACAGACGAAAGGCGTCGCGCGCCCAGCGCCAACCGTCGGCGAAGGAGAGAACGACCGTACGCATAGGGAGTCCGGGCAATCGGTAAGCGGAAAGTCTAGCATAGTGCCCAACGGCCGGAATCTAACGTTGACGTAAACGTCAATTGCGGTAAGATAGCTGACATGAGGGTCTAATGACCAACCCAAGGAGGATTGACCATGACCGATCCGCGTGTCGCCAAAGCGCTTGCGCCCTACCAGCCGAAAAACAAGGTCCGGTTCGTCACCGCCGCCGCGCTCTTCGACGGGCATGACGCCGCGATCAACATCATGCGCCGGCTGCTGCAAAACACCGGCTGCGAAGTGATCCACCTGGGGCACAACCGCAGTGCCGCAGAGATCGTCCGTGCCGCGCTGCAAGAAGATGTCCAGGGGATTGCCGTCACCAGCTATCAGGGGGGGCACGTCGAATTCTTCAAATACATGATCGACCTGCTGCGCCAGAACGGCGGGGAGCGGATCCGGGTCTTTGGCGGCGGGGGCGGGGTGATCGTCCCCCCCGAGATCAAGGAGCTCGAGGCTTACGGGGTGGAGCGGATCTACTCGCCCGAAGATGGCGCCCGGATGGGGCTTCAGGGGATGATCAACGACGTCGTCGAGCGCGCCGATTTCGACCTCTCAGCGGAGGCGCCGCAAACGTTACCCGAAATCCTCGAGAAGCTGCAGCGGGGCGACTGGCGGACCCTTGCGCGCGTGATCACTGCGTTGGAAAACGGTGCCTACCCCGACGCGATCCGCGAAGGGATCATCGCTGCGGCGCAAGGGCTCACGGTACCGGTCTTGGGGATCACCGGCACTGGCGGCGCGGGTAAGAGCTCGCTCACCGACGAGCTGGTGCGGCGCTTTCGCCTCGACCAAGACGACGCGCTCAAGATCGCGATCATCTCGATCGACCCGTCGCGCAAACGCACCGGCGGGGCGCTCTTGGGCGACCGGATCCGCATGAATGCGATCGAGGGCGACCACATCTACATGCGCTCGCTCGCCACCCGCGACACCGGAATGGAGGTCTCCCGCGCCCTCAAAGAGGTGATCGCCGCCGCAAAACTCACCGGCTACGATCTCGTGATCGTCGAGACCTCCGGGATCGGCCAGGGGAACGCCGCGATCGTTCCCTACGTCGATTGCTCCCTCTACGTGATGACCCCCGAATTCGGTGCGGCGAGCCAACTCGAAAAGATCGACATGCTCGACTACGCCGACTTTGTCGCGATCAACAAATTCGACCGCAAAGGGGCCGAGGATGCGCTGCGCGACGTTGCGAAACAGTACCAACGCAACCACCAGCGGTTCCATGAGCCGGTCGATGCGATGCCGGTCTTTGGCACCATCGCCGCGCGCTTCAACGACGACGGCGTCACTGCGCTCTACCAGGCGATGCTCCCGAAACTGATCGCGCTCGGGTTACCGGCAAAAGCGGAAGGGAAGCTGCCGCGCGTCGCAGTCCGCCACTCCAGTAAAGGGCAGGCGATCATCCCGCCCCACCGCAGCCGTTATCTCGCCGAGATCGCCCAGACGGTGCGCAACTACCACGCGGAGGTTCAGGCGCAATCGCGGCTTGCGCGGGAGCGGCAGGCGCTGAAGGTGGCCAAAGCACTCTTCGAGGCGTGCGGCAAGCCCGCGGAACACTTCGACGAGCTGATCGACTGGAAAGAGAGCCAACTTACCCCGCACGCGAAGAAGCTCCTCGAGCAGTGGCCGACGCTCAAAAAGCTCTACACCCAGGACGAATATGTCGTCAAGATCCGCGACCGGGAGGTCCGCACCAAGCTCTACCACGACTCGCTCTCGGGCAACAAAATTCCCAAAGTGGCGCTGCCCGATTTCGAAGACGACGGCGAAGTGCTCAAATTCCTGATGAAGGAGAATGTCCCCGGCTCCTTCCCCTACACCGCGGGCGTCTTTGCCTTCAAACGGGAGAACGAAGACCCCACCCGGATGTTCGCGGGTGAAGGGGACCCCTTCCGCACCAACCGCCGCTTTCGCAAACTCACCGAGGGGATGCCGGCAGCGCGCCTCTCAACCGCGTTCGACTCGGTGACCCTCTACGGCTGCGACCCCGATCCTCGCCCCGACATCTACGGCAAGATCGGCAACTCCGGCGTCTCGGTCGCGACGCTCGACGACATGAAGGTGCTCTACTCCGGGTTTGACCTCTGCGCCCCGACGACTTCGGTCTCGATGACGATCAACGGCCCGGCGCCGATGATCCTCGCGATGTTCTTCAACACCGCGATCGACCAGCAGGTGGAGAAGTTCCGCGCCGACAACGGTCGCGACCCGACTGAAGAGGAGTACGAAAAGATCAAGGAGTGGGTGCTCTCGACTGTCCGCGGGACGGTCCAGGCCGACATCCTCAAAGAGGACCAGGGGCAGAACACCTGTATCTTCTCGACCGAGTTTGCGTTGAAACTGATGGGCGACATCCAGGAATACTTCGTCCACCACAACGTGCGCAACTTCTACTCGGTCTCGATCTCGGGCTACCACATCGCCGAAGCGGGCGCGAACCCGATTTCGCAGCTTGCCTTTACGCTCGCGAACGGCTTTACCTACGTCGAGTCCTACCTCGCGCGCGGGATGCACATCGACGATTTTGCCCCGAACCTCTCCTTCTTCTTCAGCAACGGCATGGACCCCGAATACACGGTGATCGGCCGCGTCGCCCGCCGCATCTGGGCGATCGCGATGAAGCACAAATACGGCGGCAACGAGCGGAGCCAGAAGCTCAAATACCATGTGCAGACCTCGGGGCGGAGCCTGCATGCGCAAGAGATGGCGTTCAACGACATCCGCACGACGTTGCAGGCCCTCATTGCGATCTACGACAACTGTAATTCGCTGCACACCAACGCCTACGATGAGGCGATCACCACCCCCACCGAGGAGTCGGTGCGTCGGGCGATGGCGATCCAGCTCATCATCAACCGCGAGTGGGGGTTGGCGAAGAACGAGAACCCCAACCAGGGGAGCTTCATCATCGAGGAGCTCACCGACCTCGTCGAAGAGGCGGTGTTGCGCGAATTCGAGGCGCTTGCCGAGCGCGGAGGCGTCTTGGGCGCGATGGAGACGGGCTACCAGCGCAGCAAGATCCAGGAGGAGTCGCTGCTTTACGAGCAGAAGAAGCACGACGGCAGTTTGCCGATCATCGGCGTCAATACCTTCCGCAACCCCCACGGCGACCCGATTCCAGAGAAACTGGAACTGGCACGCTCCACTGAAGAGGAGAAGCAAAGTCAGCTTGCGCGGCTCAAAGCCTTTCACGAGCGCAACGCAGCTGAGGCGCCGAAGTGGCTGGCGAAGCTCCAAGAGGTGGCGATGGCGGGCGGCAACACCTTCGAAGTGCTGATGGACGCGGTGCGCTATTGCTCGCTGGGGCAGATCACCCAGGCGCTCTTTGAGGTGGGGGGGCAGTACCGGCGCAACATGTGACCCTTCGGGGCGCTTGAGCCGCACCGCCGCTGTGGTATGCTGCGTAGGCCTTTTCCCCTCGTGAGCATTCCTGATGTGCGGCATCGCTGGTGAGATTCGCTTCGACGGTCAACTCCCGCAACTCGACGCTGTTGCCCGCATGACGGCGCAGCAGCACCGCCGCGGTCCCGACGGGAGCGGCGTCTGGGCGCAGGGGCACGTCGCTCTGGGCCACCGCCGCCTCAAGATCATGGACCTCTCCGAGGCGGCGCAACAGCCGATGGTCGACCCGGAACTTGGGTTGGCGGTCGTCTTCAACGGCGCGATCTACAACTACCGGGAGCTCAGGCGCGAACTCGAAGCGTTGGGCTACCGCTTCTTCTCGAAGAGCGACACCGAGGTGCTCCTCAAAGCCTACCACGCGTGGGGGGCGGCCTTTGTCGAGCGGCTCGCCGGGATGTTTGCGTTCGCGCTCTGGGAGCGGGAGAGCGGCCGGGTGGTGCTCGTGCGCGACCGCTTAGGGATCAAACCGCTCTACACCGCCGCGATTCCAGGAGGACTGCGCTTTGCCTCGACCCTGCCGGCGCTGTTAGCTGGCGGCGCGATCGACACCACCGTCGACCCCGTGGCGCTTCACTACTACCTCTCGTTTCACACCGTCGTCCCTGCGCCTTACACGATCCTTAA
>NZ_BAAHXE010000043.1:0-15762 GCF_054657095.1 Hydrogenophilus islandicus
CCCGGGATGGGACTCAACGCCTACTTTGCCTTTGTCGTTGTCGGTACGATGGGATTTACCTGGCAGCAGGCGCTGGGAGCTGTCTTTATTTCGGGGGTGCTCTTTGTTCTGGTGTCGCTCTTTCGCATCCGCGAGTGGGTCATCAACTCCATCCCGAAGAGCCTGAAATATGCGATCTCCGCCGGCATCGGCCTCTTTCTCGCCATCATCGGCCTCAAAAATGCCGGAGTGGTCGTCGCCCATCCGGCAACCTTGGTGACACTGGGTAACCTCCACCAGACTCCTGTGCTTCTTGCCTGCCTCGGCTTCCTGGTGATTCTCGCCCTTGAAGCGCGGCAGGTGAAAGGGGCGATTCTGATCGGGATTTTGGCGATCACCTTCCTTTCGGTAGTACTCGGCTTGACGCCCTTTCAAGGGGTCGTCGCACCGCCGCCGTCGCTTGCGCCGACTTTTCTTGCGATGGATATCCCGGGAGCGCTGCACGTTGGCCTCCTGTCCGTGGTGATGACCTTTTTCCTGGTCGAACTCTTCGACGCTTCGGGTACGTTGATCGGGGTGGCCCACCGCGCCGGGCTCCTCACCGCCGACGGGAAGCTACCGCGGATGGAGCGGGCGCTTTTGGCTGACTCCACGGCAATCGTCGTCGGTGCTGCACTCGGTACCTCCTCGACCACGGCGTACATCGAATCGGCAGCAGGAACGGCGGTGGGCGGCCGCACGGGGCTCACGGCGATCGTCGTCGCGGTACTCTTTCTCCTTGCGCTCCTCTTCTCACCCTTGGCGGCGATGGTCCCCCCCTACGCGACGGCGCCGGCGCTCCTCTACGTCGCGATCCTGATGGCGCGCGGCCTTGCCGAAGTGGACTGGAATGACCTCACCGAATCGGCTCCGGCGGCGGTGACCGCACTCACGATGCCCTTTACCTTCTCGATCGCCCATGGCATCGCATTCGGATTTATCACCTACGCGGCGCTGAAGATCTTGAGCGGCCGAGCGAAGGAGCTCCCTGTAGCCGTTGTTGTGATCGCCGCGCTCTTTTTCGTCAAGTTCGCGCTCTGGTAGGAGATGGCTATGTCCTTGCTCCCCCCACCACTCCCCGATCCTGCGCCGCTGATCGCGCGAATCCGCGCAATTCCCGACTGGCCCAAACCGGGGGTCGTTTTTCGCGATATCACGCCGCTCCTCCTCGACCCCCAGGCGTTTCGTCTCCTCGTCGAGTGTTTCGTGATCCGGTACATGAAGGCGCGAATCGATCGTATCGCCGGTATCGACGCCCGCGGCTTCATCATCGGCAGTGTCGTCGCGCATCAACTCAACGCCGGTTTTATCCCGATCCGGAAAGCAGGAAAACTCCCTTGGACGACCCTGCGCGAACGCTACACTCTGGAGTACGGCGAATCGGAGATCGAGATCCACACCGACGCGATCGACCCGAACGACCGGGTGCTGCTGATCGACGACCTGATCGCCACCGGGGGTACGATGCTCGCTGCCGCCCGCCTCCTCTCCCGCCTGGGGGCCACGGTGGTGGAGACCGCAGCAATCATCGATCTTCCTGCGCTCGGCGGCAGCGCACGGCTGCGCGAAGCCGGTTTTTCTGTCCACACCCTGTGCGCTTTTTGATCGGGAGGCTCCGATGCTCCTTGCCTTTGTCGTCCTCTATCTGCTGATTTCGGTCGCTGTTGGCCTCTGGGCGGCAACACGGGTCCACAACGCGCGCGACTACTTCGTCGCTGGCCGCAACCTCCCCTTTGTCGTCGTGCTCGCGATGGTCTTTGCCACCTGGTTCGGTTCGGAGACGGTGCTCGGGATCAGCGCGACCTTCCTCGAAAAGGGGCTGGTGGGGCTCGCGTCTGACCCGCTCGGCGCCTCGCTCTGTCTTGTCCTCTTTGGCCTCATCTTCGCTCGGCCGCTTTACCGGATGAATCTCCTGACGCTTGGCGACTTCTTTCGCCGCCGCTTCAGCCCCACGGTCGAGATCATCCTCTCGCTCTGTATCGTCATCTCCTACCTCGGGTGGGTCGGCGCCCAATTCACCGCGCTCGGCGTCGTCTTCAACGTCCTCTCCGACGGGGCGATTGCGCAAAGCACCGGTGTGTTGATCGGCGCGGGGGTGGTGCTCCTCTACACCGTCTTTGGCGGGATGTGGTCGGTCGCCTGGACCACCTTCATCCAGATGATTCTGATCGTCGTGGGGCTATTGCTCGTCGCCTTCTACGCGGGCGAAAAAGCCGGAGGATTCACCGCGGTCATCGAACACGCCCACGCCGCGGGGAAACTCGAGTGGTTCCCTCCGCGCTCCGACCCCCAGGCGGTCTTGGGATGGATCGCGGCGCTGGTCACGATGGCGCTCGGATCGATTCCGCAACAGGACGTCTTTCAGCGCGTCAATAGCTCGAAAAATGAGTTTGTCGCGGTGTGGGGGACGACGCTCGGCGGCGTCGCCTATTTCCTTTTTGCCGCCGTTCCGCTCTTCATCGCCTACAGCGCGACGATCATCGACCCTGAAACCACGGCGCGGCTCCTCAAAGAGGACGCCCAGTTGATCCTGCCGACGCTGGTGACCGTCGAGATGCCGCTCTGGCTGCAGATCGTCTTCTTCGGCGCGCTCCTGGCGGTGATCATGAGCACGGCAAGCGGTACGCTCCTTGCCCCGTCGGTGACATTTACCGAAAACGTTGTCAAAAGCCTCGCGCCGGGGATGAGCGACCGCAAGCTCTTGACCGCGACCCGCTGGACGGTGGTCGGTTTTGCGCTCCTCGTCACCCTCTACGCCCTCTCGACCAACGATTCGATCCACAAGATGGTCGAAAACGCCTACCGGGTGACGCTCGCCGGGGCGTTCGTCCCGCTCCTTTTCGGCGTCTTCTGGCGGCGGGCGACCAACTTTGGCGCGATGATGGCGATCATCGCCGGGCTCGGGATCTGGCTCTTCGCTACCTTTGCGCTCCCCGAGATGGTGGTCGAACCGCAGGTGATCGGGATGGTTGCTGCGGCGGTAGCGATGGTTTTGGGCAGCCTCTTTGGGCCGAAAAGCCCGCGTGAACCTGAGATCGCCCATCGCCCGCACCCCCATCGGTCGGCTGCGGCAACCCACCACGTCAGCTACTGACCCGATGCGCCCGGCACGCGCGACGGTCGATCTTGCGGCGCTGATTGCCAACTACCGCTGGCTGCAAGCGCAGGGGAAGCCGGGGCGGACGCTGGCTGTCGTCAAAGCGAACGCCTACGGCCACGGTGCGATTCCTTGCGCTCAGGCCCTCGCTCCGTTTGCCGATGGCTGTGCCGTGGCGTTCCTCGACGAGGCGGTGGCGCTTCGCGATGCCGGGATCACCGCACCAATTCTGCTGCTGGAAGGGTGTCTCACCGCCGACGAGTATGCCGAGGTTGCGCACCACCGTCTCTGGAGTGTTCTGCACGGCGACCACCAACTCGCGTGGCTCGAAGCGGCGCACCAACGCGGCACACCGTCGCCAGAACAGCTGTGGATCAAAGTCGACAGCGGCATGCACCGGCTCGGTTTCGCCCCCGAGGCGCTCGCAAGGGTGGTCGAGCGACTCGTGAGAATCGACTATCCCCCCGAACGGATCGTCTGGATGACCCACCTCGCGTGCGCCGACGAACCTGGCCACCCGCACACCCGAGCGCAGATTGCCGCCTTTCGCCACGCGATCGCAACGCTGCCTGAGCCCTTCCGCTCGCGCCCCGTGAGTGTTGCCAACTCCGCCGCGCTGATCGCATGGCCCGAGGCGCAAGGGGTGTGGGCCCGCCCCGGGATTGCGCTTTACGGCGCAAACCCTTTCGCCCATTTGCCCAAACCTGTGGCGCTCCGCCCGGTGATGACGCTCACCTCGGCGCTCATCGCCACCCGCTGGATCGACGCAGGAGAAGCGGTCGGCTACGGCGCAGCGTTTGTCGCCCCCCGCCGCAGCCGGATCGGGGTCGTCGCGCTCGGCTACGGGGACGGCTACCCTCGGAGCGCCCCCACAGGGACGCCGGTTGCGGTGGCGGGTTACCGCACGCGCCTCGTCGGCCGCGTCTCGATGGATCTCCTCACGGTCGATCTCACCGATCTCCCCGAATCGGTCGGTCTCGGCGCGTCCGTGGAACTCTGGGGCGCGCAGATCGCCGTCGACGAAGTCGCGAAAGCAGCGGGGACGATCGGCTATGAGCTCCTCTGCCACCTGCGGCGGGTTCCGCTCTGTTACGTCTCCTAGACCTTGCGCCAAACCCGCGGTTGCGCTAACGTAACAGCTTCTTTGACCACAATGGAGTGGCGCGATGAACGCACCCTTTGACGCACGCCTGGCGCGGCCCGACGCGGCCGCAGTCCAGCCCTTCCCCAACAGCCGCAAGATTTACCTCACCGGTTCCCGCCCCGATCTCCGCGTCCCGATGCGCGAGATCACCCAGTCGCCGACGTTGCTCCCCGGTGGCGGCGTCGAGCCCAACCCACCCATCTTCGTCTACGACACCTCCGGCCCCTACACCGACCCGGACGCGAAGATCGACATCCGGCAGGGGTTGCCGCCCTTGCGCGCGCGCTGGATCGAGGAGCGCGGCGACACCGAACCCCTGCCCGCTCCCTCGAGCGCCTATGGCCGCGAGCGGCTCCTCGACCCCGCCACCGAGAACCTCCGTTTCCCGGGGCTCACCCGCACGCCGCGGCGCGCAAAGCCGGGGTGCAACGTCACCCAGATGCACTACGCCCGACGCGGCATCATCACACCCGAGATGGAGTTCGTCGCGATCCGCGAAAACCTCAACCGCAAGGCCTACCTGGAGGCGCTCCGCGAGGCCGGCCCTGTTGGTCAGCAATGGGCGAAGCGGCTCCTACGCCAGCATCGCGGGCAGGGGTTCGGCGCGACGATCCCTGAGGAGATCACCCCCGAGTTCGTCCGGCAAGAGGTCGCCGCCGGCCGCGCGATCATTCCCGCCAACATCAACCACCCCGAGTCGGAGCCGATGATCATTGGCCGCAACTTCCTCGTGAAGATCAACGCCAACATCGGCAACTCAGCGCTCGCCTCCGACATCCAGACCGAAGTCGACAAGATGACCTGGGCGATCCGCTGGGGGGCCGACACCGTGATGGACCTCTCGACCGGCAAACACATCCACGAGACCCGCGAGTGGATCGTCCGCAACAGCCCTGTGCCAATCGGCACCGTGCCGATCTACCAGGCGCTCGAGAAGGTGGACGGTAAAGCCGAAGAGCTCACCTGGGAGATTTTCCGCGACACGCTGATCGAACAGGCGGAGCAAGGGGTTGACTACTTCACCATCCACGCGGGGGTGCTGCTGCGCTACATTCCGCTCACCGCCGAACGGCTCACCGGGATCGTCAGCCGAGGCGGTTCGATCATGGCGAAGTGGTGCCTTGCCCACCATCAGGAGAATTTCCTCTATACCCATTTCGAAGAGATCTGCGAGATCATGAAGGCGTACGACGTCGCCTTCAGCCTCGGCGACGGGCTGCGCCCCGGCTCGATCTATGACGCGAACGACGAAGCGCAACTCGCGGAACTGAAAACCCTCGGGGAGCTCACCGAAATCGCTTGGCGCCACGACGTCCAGGTGATGATCGAGGGGCCGGGCCACGTGCCGATGCAGCTCATCGAAGAGAATGTCGTGAAGGAGCGCGAGTGGTGCCACGACGCCCCCTTCTACACCCTGGGGCCGCTCGTCACCGACATCTCGCCGGGGTATGATCACCTCGCGAGCGCCATTGGTGCGGCGCAGATCGGCTGGTACGGCACCGCGATGCTCTGCTACGTCACGCCGAAAGAGCACCTGGGGCTGCCGAACAAGGAGGATGTCAAAGAGGGAATCATCGCCTACAAGATCGCCGCGCACGCTGCCGACCTCGCCAAGGGGCACCCGGGGGCGCAGATTCGCGACAATGCCCTCTCCAAAGCGCGCTTCGAATTCCGCTGGGTTGATCAGTTCAACCTCTCCCTCGACCCCGACAAAGCACGCGAGTTCCACGACGAGACGCTCCCCAAGGAGTCGGCCAAGCTCGCCCACTTCTGCTCGATGTGTGGGCCCCACTTCTGCAGCATGAAGATCACCCAAGAGGTCCGGGCGTTTGCCGAGCAGAAGGGGCTCGACGCCGAAACCGCGCTCCAAGCGGGGATGGAGGCGCAAGCAGAGGCGTTCAAGAAAATGGGGGCTGAGCTCTACATCCCCGCCTCTGATCCTTCGTGACCACAAAGACGCTTCGCTCCCCCGCGTCGCCACAAGCTGAGCAGACGGGCGACGCGGGGCTTGCGACGCGCGCGCGGCAACTGCTGCGCGAGCGCTTTGGCCTGCGCGCCTTCCGGCCGCAGCAAGAGGAGATCGTCTGCCACATCGCCGCGGGCGGCGACGCGCTCGTCCTCATGCCCACGGGGGGTGGGAAATCGCTCTGCTACCAGCTGCCGGCGCTGATGCGCGAAGGGCTCGCGGTGGTCTTCTCCCCCCTGATCGCGCTCATGGACGACCAGGTGCAGTCGCTCACCGCGCGCGGGATCCCTGCAGCGGCGCTCCACTCGGGGCACGACGAAACTGAGCAGGACGGCGTGCTCGATGCGGCGTTCACGGGCAGAATCAAGCTCCTTTTCGTCGCTCCGGAGCGGTTGCCGACGCCCCGTTTTATGGCGTTGCTCGACGCCCTCTACCTCGACGGGCGGCTTGCCCTCTTTGCCATCGACGAAGCCCACTGCGTCTGGCAGTGGGGCCACGATTTTCGCCCGGAGTATCTCCAGCTCGCCCTCTTACCGCTCCGTTACCCCACGGTGCCACGGGTCGCGCTCACCGCAACCGCCGACAAGGCCGCGCGCGACGAGATCGTCGCCCGGCTAGCGCTTCATCGCGCCCGCCTCTTTCTCTCGAGCTTCGACCGAACCAACCTCTTCTACGCGATGCGCCAGAGGAGCGGCGACGGCAAACGGCAGCTCCTTGCGGCGATGCGCAAGCGGCCACTCGACGGGAGCACCATCGTCTATTGCGGCAGTCGAGCAAAGACCGAACGGGTTTCGGCGTGGCTCGCGGCGCACGGCGTTCCTGCACTCGCCTACCACGCGGGGCTCGACGCAACCACGCGCCGCGCACGGCAGCACCAGTTCCTCCACCGTAACGGCTTGGTGATGGTGGCGACGATCGCCTTCGGGATGGGGATCGACAAACCCGACGTCCGTTTTGTCGCCCATCTCGACCTTCCCCGCTCGCTCGAAGGGTACTACCAAGAGACCGGGCGCGCGGGGCGCGACGGTGAGCCGGCCTACGCGCAGCTCTACTGGCGCGGGGAGGATGCCGCCCGCTGGCGCCTCGCCATCGAACAGAACGGGCAGCTCTCCCCGGAGCAGCGCAGCGCCGCCCACGCGCGGTTGGACGCGCTGGCAGCGGTGATCCTCGCGCACAGCTGCCGTCGCCAACCGTTACTCGCCTACTTCGGCGAGACGATCGGCCCATGCGGCCGCTGCGACCACTGCCTCAACCCTCCGCAGCGTTGGGACGCGCGCGAAGCAGCCCAGATGGCCCTCTCGGCCGTCTACCGCACCGGTCAGCGGCACGGCGCCAACACCCTCATCGACGTTCTGCGGGGCAATGCAACGAGCCGCGTTGTCTCCGCCGGGTACGACCGTTTGCAACTCTTTGGCATCGGTGTTCGTCTTCCGCGGGAGCGGTGGGAATGGCTCTTCCAGGCGCTGCTGTTGACCGGGGCACTGACGCTCACCGAAAGGGGGGGGTATGCGCTCACCGAACGGTCACGGCCGCTCTTGAAAGGGGAAGCGCCGTGGTGGCTCCCGCTGCCGCAAGCGTAGCGCCGCACCGGTGAGCTGCTGCCCACGAGGGCGTTGCGCCCGCTCCCAACGCTACCGCGCCACCTCGACCACCAGCCTGCCGTGTGCCGGCTGCGGCGGACGGCTGGTTCTCGGGCCGGCGATAAGGGGTGCGACGACCGACCCTTCAGCTTCACTGCCGTTGCGGTAGACGAGCCACACCACCCCCTCGCGGCAGGGCGGCCACGGCTCTGACCCCTCATAGAGCGTGAACGAATCATCGACCGGAAGAAGCGATCGCCAATCCCACCAGATCCGGACCCCTTTGCCGCCGCTTTTTACCCATTCGGCGAGCACAGCGAGCTCAGGCGCCGTGCGCTCTCCTTGGGCCACAGGGAGTTCGACGAGGAGCCGCTCCCCCTCGGCGACCCAGGTGAGCAGCCACGAACCAACCCAACTCCCCCCGGGGCGCCCCGGATGAAGAACGGGGTGGTGCCACGATGCGCGCTCGAGCTGCCAGAGCCGCCCCCGCCACAAGAGCGTTTGCGCTGCGGTTGGGGTGAGGACAATTTCGCCGCGGGGCGTGCGCTCGACCCAATACCAAGCAGGGTGAACCCGCCACTGCGGGAAATCGATCTCCGCAGCGATCGCGCCCGCAAGGGCAATCGGCGCCTGCCGCCGCCCCTCCTTGCAGAGGCGCCACTCCCGACTCATCTGGTGCCACTGATCTGCTCCGCCCGCTCCCTCGTACCGCCACGCCTCGGGGGGAGGGAGCGCGCCTCGTCGCGTGACGGGCGGTGTTTTCGTGCCGCTGGGTGAGGATTTGGGCGCGGGCAGCTTCGGGGCAGCTGCTGTTGCCGGGGGCGACGGCGGCCTACTCTTTGGGCTCTCACCCGGCGACGGCGTACTCTTTTGACTGGCGGCCTGCGGCGCACTCTTTGGCGCACTCTTATCCTCCGCTTGCCTGGACGGCAGCTGCAGTCGATTCTGGACTTGCGTCTTTTCGGTTGGCGCAGCAGGGGCCGGGGTGGCCGACCCCACCGCAGGCGCAGCCACAGGAGGCACTCCACCGGGTTTCGTCTCTTTCCCTTTGGGCGGCAACAGATTGGGTACTGGCTGGCTGGCAATCTCAGGGGGGAGTTGGCTGGGATCGGCAAGATCGACCCCGATCGGAATCGGGGAAGTTGAGCCTGCACCCGCACCTGCCGCGCCCGCTTGTGGGGTCGCTCCTCCCTTGCGCTCCTCAGCCGCAAGGGGTTCTTTCCCCCCCTTAGGCTCCATCGCGCTTTTGGCCGATTGCAACGCCTGCTCCGCCGCCTGCTTCAACTCCTGAGGGGAAGCCGGTTGGCAGACGGCACGCCACAACCGTTCATCGACACTCCCCTTGACCACCGGAACCGCCTGCTGCTCTGCAACCATCTCTTCGCGAATCGGCAGCTCCTCACGATTGAGATAGACCCGTTTCACCGTGGTGAAGGTCCGCTTCTGGCAATCAAAGCGGTTGAGCGCCCGAATCGCGAAAAAGCCAAGCCGCTCCGCCTCGGCGGGAGTAAAGACCACCCGTCCCCAAGCGACTTTAATCCCCGCTTCAGCCGGCAGAATCGTCTCGGTGTCAACCTGCACCTCCCGCTCGCGGTCTTTGGCGACGGTCACCCACTCGGCGTGCGCGATCGGCAGCCACATGAGCATCGCCACCCCAGCAATGACCCCCCTCATCGAACGCACGCTGCCCCCTTCTTTCCTACGAACCGTCCAGTCCATCTTGCCCCGTATGCAGGATAATATCGGCAACTGGAGAAAAAACTTGAGTCGGGTCATGAAACTTGCCGCCATCGCCTATCGCCGAGGGGAGCATGCCGATACGCTGCTCAAAGAGGTTGTCGCAGAGCTCTCAGCGCGCGGAGTGGTGATCTATGGCACCGTGCAGCACTGGCTTTGTGTCCCCGATGATCCATGCGCGATGGCCCTCGAGATCCTCCCTTCACACCAACGGATCAACCTCGCGCAAGATTTGGGAAAAATGGCGCAGTCGTGCCGCCTCGACCCCGACGCCCTCCTCTTTGCCGCGGCTCAGGTGCGCCAGGCGCTCCTCACGTTACCGCGCCCCGATCTGGTGGTCTTCAGCAAATTTGGCGAACTGGAGGCCCAAGGAAAAGGTTTTCGCGACGAGATCGCCTTGGCGCTGGAAGCTGACGTGCCGGTGCTCACCGCGGTTGCCGACACGTGGCGCGACGCGTGGGCAGAATTTACCGGGGGATGCGGCGAACTCCTCCCTTTCTCCCGTGACGCCGTCCTCTCCTGGTGCCACCGCGCGGGGATCTTGCCGATCGTACGGTAAACTCGCTTTTTTTACTGGCTCGATCTCATGTATCTCCTTTTCGAAGAGGCAGGAACGTTCAAAACCGGCACCCAACTGGGAGGGAGTGACGCCACCGTTCAGGTCGAGATGGCGAGCGG
Source organism: Hydrogenophilus islandicus (assembly GCF_054657095.1). NCBI lineage: Bacteria > Pseudomonadati > Pseudomonadota > Hydrogenophilia > Hydrogenophilales > Hydrogenophilaceae > Hydrogenophilus > Hydrogenophilus islandicus. The sequence continues at coordinate 10,221 of NZ_BAAHXE010000043.1, forward strand.
TCGCCGCATCAAGGTCAAGGCGAGCAATATCCTCTTGACCTTCCGAGACCCCGAGCCGGAGCGCCTCTTGCCCGAAGCAGAAGAACTTGTGGCAACGCTCGACCTCGACTTTCTCTGGGAGGTCGCCCCGGAGGAGCCCTTCTCCTTTGAGACGCTCGCCGCAGAGTACTTCGGCAACACCCCCTCGGCGGTGGAACGCGCGGCGATGCTTTTGAAACTCCACAGCGCCCCGATCTACTTCCACCGTAAGGGCAAGGGGCTCTTTCGCAAAGCCCCTCCGGAGATCCTCCAAGCGGCGCTCGCGGGGCTGGAGAAAAAACGGAAACGCCAGGAGCAGATCGACGCGTGGCGCGCAACGCTCCTCTCCGGCCACCTTCCTGAAGAGTGGACGCCGCTCCTCCCGCAGCTCCTCTACGCCCCCGACCGCAACCGGATCGAGACGCAGGCACTCGAAGCCGCAGCCTCTGAGCGCGCCACCACCCCCACCCGCCTTTTGATCGAACTCGGCGCGGTGGCCTCGACCCACGACTACCACTTCGGCCGCTTCGCCCACGAACTGCTCCCCGATGACGCCCCACCCCCCCACTGGGACGAGCAGCTCGCCGCCTCGTGGCCGTCGCTTCCCCAAGCCGACGCGCCTGCCTTTTCGATCGACGACCACACCACGACTGAGATCGACGACGCCTTTTCGCTGCGCCGCCGGGCGAACGGCGGCTGGCGGGTCGGGGTCCATATCGCCGCACCCGCCCTCTCGATCCTCCCCGAGACGCCGCTCGAGGCGTGGGCGCGCGAACGCCTCTCCACCATCTACATGCCGGGACGGAAGATCACGATGCTGCCCGAAAGCGCCATCGCCCCCCATACTCTGGGCGAAAAGCGGTGGGTTCCGGCGCTCTCGCTCTACTTCGACCTGGCGCCGTCGCTGGCGCTCGAGGGGACCGAAACGCGGCTCGAGCAGGTCTATGTCGCCGAGAACCTCCGGCTCAACGCCCTCGAGCCCTTCTTCAACGACGAGCAGTTGCGCGACGGCCTTCCCGAACCGTTTCCGTGGCGCGACGAACTGAAGCTCCTGTGGGACGTCGCCACCGTTTTTGAAGCGGGACGCGGCAAACCCTCGGTGACGAGCGGCATCATTGACTACCTCTTCTATGTCGACTGGGCGGTCGCTACCCCCGACGGACCGGGGTACGTCACGCTCGTCCCGCGGCCCCGCGGCGCACCGCTCGACAAACTGGTGAGCGAGTGGGCGATTGCGACCAACGTGCGCTGGGGAGAGTGGTTGCGCGAACAGGGCGTTGCCGGAATCTACCGCGGCCAACCCCCTGGCGAAAAGGTGCGCATGACGATCCACGCCGAACCGCACGAGGGATTAGGGGTATCCTGTTACCTCTGGGCCACCTCGCCCCTCAGACGCTACGTCGACCTCGTCAACCAACGCCAGCTCCTCGCAACCCTCGGTGTCGGCGAAGCGGCAAGTGGCGACGAACTCGCAGAGGTCATCCCCGCGTTCGAAAGCCGCTACGCCCAGTACCAAGAGTGGCAGCGCCACATGGAGCGCTACTGGGCGCTGCGCTGGCTGCGGCAAGAGGAGCGCACCACCGTCACTGCCACTGTGCAGCGGGAAAACTGGGTCAGGCTCGAGTGTGCGCCGCTTGCCGTCAAAGTGCCGTCGCTTCCGCCCCTCCCCCAAGGGGCGCGGGTTTCGCTTGCCGTGGAAGCGGTTGACCTCGTCGATCTCGAACTCCAGGTGCGCTACCTCGCAACCCTATGACGCTCGCACCCGACGCCCGGTTCACGCGGTTCCTGCTCCTCTCGGGGGTACTCCATGCGCTCCTCTTGTCGCTCACCTTCGTCGCCCCGCCGAAACAGCCCGCGGTGCGGCGCGACGACGCGCTACAGGTGATCCTCGTCAACGCCCGAAACGCCGAGCGTCCGCCGCAGGCGCAGTGGCACGCTCAAACCGACCTCGACGGCGGCGGCGAGAGTACCCAGCCGGCGCTTCCCACCGCGCCGCTGCCCCCCGTCGCAACGGAAGAGGCGAGTGCCCCTCCGGTCGTCGCCCAACGCGCAGCCGCTACCGCACCGGTCGATTCCGCTCAGGAACCCGCCACCCACGACGCCGGTACGCCAACGCCCCCTCAGCTCACCCAACGCCAAGCGCCGCACAAAACGCCGGAGCGCAAACCGTCGCCAAAAGCCCAAAAGCCGGCAGAAGCTGAGCGTCAGCCCCGTCCCGCCGCGGAGCCCACCCCTGAGGTGCGAGGCGTCGATCTCCTCAACGCCGCGGCGACGATCGCGCAGCTTCAGGCGAAGATCGCCGAAGAGACCCGCGCGATCGCCGAGCGGCCGCGCGTCCGCCACATCGGCGTCTCGACCCAATCCCACCCCTACGCGCTCTACCTCGAAGCGTGGCGCCAGAAGGTGGAGCGGGTCGGCACCCTCAACTACCCGAGCGAAGCGCGCGGCAAGATCTACGGCTCGCTGATCCTGCAGGTGGCACTCAACGCCAAGGGGGAGGTGGTCGACACGCAGATCATCCGCTCCTCGGGCCACCCGATCCTCGACGAAGCGGCGAAGAAGATCGTCCGCCTCGCGTCGCCCTTTGCCCGCTTTCCGCCGGAGATCGCGCAGGAGACCGATATCCTGGTGATCACCCGCCGGTGGACCTTTACCCGCAATCAAAAGCTCACCTCCGAGTAACCAAGAAGAGTGAGGAACCTCCATGACCGACCGTTACGCCGTCTTTGGCCACCCGATCAGCCACAGCAAGTCGCCGTGGATCCACCGCGCTTTTGCCGAAGCCACCGGGCAAGCGCTCGACTACACCGCAATCGACGCCCCCCCAGAGACCTTTCCCGACACGGTACGCGCCTTTTTCCGCGCGGGCGGCAAGGGGGCAAACGTCACGGTGCCGCTCAAAGAGGCGGCGTTGGCGTTCGCCGACGAAGCGGCACCCCGCGCCGCCGAGGCCGGTGCCGCCAACACCCTGATTGCGGAGGCAAGCGGCCGCATCCTCGCCGACAATACCGACGGGGTGGGGCTGATCCGCGATTTGACCGAGCGGTGGGGAGTGAGCCTCACCGGCACGCGGATTCTCCTCTTGGGCGCTGGCGGCGCAGCAAAAGGGATCGTCGCACCGCTCATCCGCATGAGCCCCGCGGCGCTCGTCATCGCGAACCGCACCGACCGCCGCGCCGAAGCCCTGGTTGAAGCCTTTTTGCCCCTTGCCCGCCACAACGGCGTGGCGCTCGCGGCGCTTCCGTGGGGACAACTCGCGGATGGCGGAGGAGAAGCCCCGTTTGACCTCGTGATCAACGCGACGAGCGCAAGTCTCAGCGGCAAGCCGCTCCCTCTTTCGTCTTCCCTCTGGAGAGAAGGGGGGTGTGCCTACGACCTGATGTACGGCGCTCACCCCACCCCCTTTCTCACCGCAGCTCAGGCGCTGGGGGCGGCGCGGTGTATCGACGGCCTTGGGATGCTCGTCGAGCAGGCGGCAGAGAGCTTTTGGCTCTGGCGTGGCGTGCGCCCCGCGACTGAGCCGGTCTATCGGGCGCTCAAGGAGCGTCTCGCCCCGTCACCCACGGACGAGCTGCGCGAAGACCTCCCCGGCGGCGGCGAGCGTTGAGGCGATTTCAGCTTCGCCGTGCGCCGCAGAGACAAAACCGGCCTCGAACGCCGACGGCGCAAAGTAGTGGCCGCGCGCCAACATCGCGTGGAAAAAGGCTTTGAACCGCTCGACGTCGCACGCGGTCACCTCGGCGTAGGAGGTCGGCACCTGGGGCGCGAAATAGATCCCGAACATCCCGCCGACGCTGTCGGCTGCAAACGGCACCCGCGCCTCTGCCGCCGCTGCGGTGAGCCCGGCGACGAGCTGCGCCGTTTTCGTTCCGAGGGTCTCGTAGAAACCGGGTTCGCTGATGAGTTCGAGCGCCGCCAACCCGGCGGCGACCGCAACCGGTGACCCCGAAAGGGTCCCCGCCTGGTAGACGGGACCGAGCGGCGCAAGGTGCTCCATCAACGCCCGTTTGCCGCCAAAGGCGGCGAGCGGCATCCCACCCCCGATCACTTTCCCGAGCGTCGTCAAGTCGGGAGTAACCCCCACGAGCCCCTGCACGCCGGTGAGCCCAACGCGAAAACCGGTCATCACCTCGTCGAAGATGAGGACCGCCCCATAGCGGTCGCAGAGGCGGCGCAAGAGCGGCAAAAACTCGGGTGTCGGCCGCACCAGGTTCATGTTGCCCGCAATCGGCTCGACGATCACCGCGGCGATCGCCTCCCCCCGTTCGGCAAAGAGCGCTTCAACCGCCGCGCAGTCGTTGTAGGGGAGAACCACCGTCTGGTGCGCGATCGCTTCGGGTACCCCGGCGGAGCTCGGGTGGCCGAAGGTGAGCGCCCCCGACCCCGCTTTGACGAGGAGACTGTCGGCGTGGCCGTGGTAACACCCCTCGAACTTGACCAGGAGCGGCCGCCCCGTCACCCCGCGGGCGAGGCGAATCGCACTCATCGTCGCTTCCGTGCCGGAGCTCACCAGCCGCACCATCTCGAGCGACGGAAGGAGCGCACAGAGCCGCTCGGCGAATTCGACCTCGCGCGCCGTCGGCGCCCCGAACGAGAGGCCGTCGCCCGCGGCGGCGCGCACCGCAGCGACGATCTTGGGGTGGGCATGGCCGGCGATCGCAGGCCCCCACGAGCCGACATAATCGAGGTAGCGCGCGCCATTCTCGTCCCAAACATAGGGACCTTCAGCGCGGCGGATAAAGCGCGGCGTCCCTCCGACGGCGCGAAAGGCGCGCACCGGCGAATTGACCCCACCCGGAATCACCCGCTGCGCGCGGGCAAACCACTGCTCATTCGCGTCCATTCTCTTCTCCTGCTCTAGGTTCTCTGCTCGTTGCCGCCTCTTGGTAGCGGTCGAAAAGCGCTCGCCACGCCCGAGCCCGCGCGGCAATCGCTGCGACCGTCTCGCGCGCAAAGAGGTCACCGATCACCGCAACCCCTTCGACCCCCAGCGCCAACAGCTCCGGCACCCGCTCGAGCGTCACCCCGCCAATCGCGACGCGCGGAACGCCCAACGTCGCTGTTTCGCGAAAGATCTGCGGCGCAACTTGCCGCGCGTTGGGCTTCGTGCGCGACGGGAAGAGCGCGCCAAATGCGACGTAACTCGCCCCTGCCGCGACCGCCTCGATTGCCCGGGCATGGGAGTCGTAGCAGCTCGCGCCGATCACCACCTGCGGCCCCAACAGCTCGCGCACCTCAGCGACTGCCCGATCGGCTTTCCCCAAGTGCACCCCCGCGCCCAGCGGTTGAGCGAGCTGCCAATCATCGTTGATGATCACGAGCGTCACCCCTTCCTCGTGCGCCCGCGCGACCAGCCACTCGGCTTGCTGCTGCCGCAGCGACCGGTCCGCCGCTTTGTTGCGGTACTGCACCACCTCGGGGCGCGCCGCCAAAACGGCAGCAACGTGCGTGCGCCAGCGGCGATCATCCGAATCATCGGGCGTGATCGCATACCAAAAGGGCTTTGCAATCGGCAGGGGCATTA
>NZ_BAAHXE010000044.1:0-13397 GCF_054657095.1 Hydrogenophilus islandicus
CATGACGATGGCGCACCCCCCCTCAACCCCCTGCCGACAAGGGAGCGAACGTTCGCCGCGCACCTTTCGCCGCCAAGCCACCTTTGCGCTCCATGAACCCAACCTGCAAGCGGCGCTCTCACGTGCCGCTGAAGGGTTTGTCGGTAAACGGGCGAAAGCGGTTGCCCTCGTCCCCGAATTTGAGCGGTTGCGCGACGCGGCAGCGCGGCGGAAAGACGAGATCCTCGCTGACCTCGACACCTACCTCACCGCATTTGAGGCCGAAGTGGCCCGCCACGGCGGGGTGGTCCATTGGGCCCCCGACGCCGAGAGCGCCTGGCGAATCATCCTTGAGATTTGCCGCGCAGCGAACGCCCGGGTGATCACCAAAGGCAAATCGATGGTCGCGGAAGAGATCGGCTTGAATGGCGCACTCGAAGCGGCCGGTTACCAGGTGGTCGAGACCGACCTCGGGGAGTACATCATTCAGCTCGCCGGGGAGGCGCCGTCGCACATCATTGCCCCGGCAGTCCACAAAACCAAGGAGCAGGTCTCTGACCTCTTTGCCGCGGCGCACGGTACGCCCCGCCAGACGACTGTCGAGGGGCTCGTGACGGAGGCGCGGCTACAGCTGCGGCAAAAGTACTTCCAAGCCGACGTCGGCATCACCGGGGCCAATTTTCTCGTTGCCGAAACCGGCCAGACGCTGATTGTCACCAACGAAGGGAACGGCGACTTGACGCAGACGCTCGCGCGGGTGCACATCGTCACCGCCGGCATCGAACGGGTGGTGGGGACCCTCGAAGATGTCGCCCTCTTCCTCCGGCTCCTCGCCCGCTCCGCGACGGGACAGGATAGCGAGACTTACACCACCTACTCGGTCGGCCCCCGTCGCCCAGGCGACCAGGATGGGCCCGAAGCGTTTCACGTCGTCCTGGTCGACAATGGCCGCAGCCGGATGCTTGCCGGCCCCTTCCGCCCGATGCTCCGCTGCATCCGGTGCGGTGCCTGCATGAACCACTGCCCCGTCTACGGTTCGATCGGCGGCCACGCCTACGGGTGGGTCTACCCGGGGCCGATGGGGGCGGTGTTGACGCCACTCTTTACGGGTCTCGACAACGCCGTCGATCTGCCCAACGCCTGTACGCTCAATGGCCGGTGCGGAGAGGTCTGCCCCGTGAAGATCCCGCTCCCCGACCTCTTGCGGCGACTGCGCCACGAACAACACAAAGCGGGGATCCGGCCGACGCTCGAGGGGAGAATACTCACACTGTGGCGGATGGTGGCCACCCGCCCCGCCCTCTACCATGCACTCGAGCGGCTTCAGGTGCGCCTCTTGGCTCTGTGGGCAAGAGGGCAGCGGACGCTTACGCGCTTACCCTTTGCCCGCGGCTGGTTCGCCGTGCGCGACCTTCCCACCCCACCGGGAAGAACTTTTCTCGAGTTGTGGCAGATGAAAGAGGGGGAGCAATGAATACCACAACCCCAAACGGCTTTTCGCATCGGGACGTGGTGCTTTCCGCGATCCGCCGCTCCCTCGGAAAAAGCGAAGGGGGAGCGCCCACCCTGGCTGCGATCGCGCCGCGCGCCCCCCATCCGCGCCTTGCGCTGGGGGACGAGCCGCTCGTCGAGCGGTGGACGAGGCTCTGGACCGCCCGCGCCGGAACTTACACGCTCCTCCCCCACCGCGATCAGCTTCCCGAAGCGGTCGCCCAGTGGTGCGCGGAGACGGGGGTCGCGCCCCCCACCCACGCGAGCGGTTCGCTCCTCGACCTCCCGTGGCCGCAGGATTGGACGCTTCACTGCGCGCCAGCAACGGTCACCACCGAAACGGCGGTGAGCGAAGCCTACGCCGGAGTCGCCGAAGTGGGGAGCCTCGTTTTTCTCTCCGCGCCGATCCACCCCACCACCCACCGCTTTGTCCCCGACAACCAGCTGGTGGTCTTGTCGTGCGGGCGCATCGCCGCCGATTTCGAGGCGTTCTGGGCGCTCTTGCGCCAGGAGCTTGGCGAAGGGGTCCTTGACTGGCGCGAGCGGCTGCCGCGCACGATCAACTTCGTCGCCGGCCCCTCGCGCACCGGGGACGTCGAGCAGACGATCCAGCTCGGCGCCCACGGCCCGCGGCGCGTCCACGTCTTTCTGATTCCGTAGCCGCTTCCCTCACTCGACCGTCACGCTTTTCGCGAGGTTGCGCGGTTTATCGACGTCGGTCCCTTTGACGAGCGCGACGTGGTACGCCAAGAGCTGCAGCGGCACCACGTGGACAATCGGTGAAAAGAAGCCGTAGTGCTCCGGCAACTGGAGCGCGTGGAGGTGGGGTACCTGCGGCACCGTCACCCCCTGGTCGGCAAAGACGAAGAGTTCGCCGCCGCGCGCCCGCACCTCCTCGAGGTTCGCCATGAGCTTGTCGAGGAGCTGGTCATTCGGGGCGACGGCGACGACGGGCATCCGCGCGTCGACAAGCGCCAACGGCCCATGCTTGAGCTCCCCTGCGGGGTAGGCCTCGGCGTGGATGTAGCTGATCTCCTTGAGCTTCAACGCCCCTTCCATCGCAATCGGCCAATGGACCCCGCGGCCCAAAAAGAGCGCGTGGTCCTTCTCAGCAAAACGGGTTGCCCACGCGGCAATCTCCTCCTCTTTTGCCAACACGGCTTGGAGCGCCACCGGAAGATGGCGGAGCCGGGTGAGCAACATGCGCTCCTCGTCGGGCGACAAGCGGCCGCGTTGTTTCGCCAACGTGAGGGTGAGGAGCGCCAAGGCAACCAGCTGCGTGGTAAAGGCCTTCGTCGACGCCACCCCGATCTCGGGGCCAGCGTGGGTGAGGAAGGTCGTTGCCGCGACGCGGGTGAGCGCCGATTCGGGGACGTTGCAGATCGCGAGACTCTTTGCCATCCCCAACCGGTGGGCGTGTTCGAGCGCCGCGAGGGTATCGGCCGTTTCGCCCGATTGCGAGATCGCAACCACAAGCGTTGTCGGATTGGGGACACTTTGCCGGTAGCGGTATTCGCTCGCAATTTCCACCGTGGTCGGGATTCCGGCGTACGCTTCGAGCCAATAGCGGGCCACCATCCCGGCGTGGTAACTCGTCCCACACCCCAGAATCAGCACCTGCCCCACGTCGTCGAACCAGGTCGGCGGCACACCGAAACACTCTGCGCCGAGCGCCACCCCGCCGCCGATCGCGCCGACGGTATCGGCAATCGCTTGCGGCTGTTCAAAGATCTCTTTTTGCATGTAGTGGCGATACCCCCCCAACGCCACCGCGTCGGCCGAAAGGGCAGTCGTGCGGACCGGGCGCTCGACCGGCGTGCCGTCGGCGGTAAAGACGCGCACCGCCGTGGGGGTGAGCTCCGCGACATCGCCATTCTCCAGAGTGATCACTTGCCGGGTACGCGACACGAGCGCAGCAACGTCCGACGCCGTGTAGTTCGCCCCCTCGCCCAAGCCGATCACCAGGGGAGAACCGCGCCGAGCGACGATGAGCGTCTGCGGGGTGTCGCGGTCGATCACGGCAATCGCAAACGCCCCCTCGAGACGCTCAAGCGCCGCAATCACCGCATCGCGCAATGCGAGCCCCTTCGCCCGCCCCTGCGCAACGAGCTGGACGATCACCTCGGTGTCGGTCTCGGAGGTAAACGTCGCCCCTTGCGCGGTGAGTTCCGCGCGGAGCGCATTCGCGTTTTCGATAATGCCGTTGTGGACGAGCGCGACGCCCCCGACCACATGGGGATGGGCGTTCGCTTCCGACGGCACGCCGTGGGTCGCCCAGCGGGTGTGCGCGATTCCCAAAGTCCCCGCGATCCCCGCCGCGCGCACCGCATCGGCCAGCGCCGCGACCCGGGCGGTGCCGCGCTGCCGGAGTAACTCGCCATTCTCGGCTACCACCGCGACCCCCGCCGAGTCGTAGCCGCGGTACTCGAGCCGCGCGAGCCCCTCGAGCAAGAAATCGACCACATTCCCCTGCGCGGCAACCGCCGCAACAATGCCACACATCGTCTATTCCCCCTTGAGCACCTTTTTCTTCACCGGCCGCTTCCACCCCACCACCGTCTTTTGGGGGGCACGCGAGAGCGTCAGCGCCTCGGGGGGCGCATCCTTGGTGAGCGTCGTCCCCGCCCCAATCGTCGCCCCGCGTCCCACCCGCACTGGCGCGACGAGTTGGGTGTCGCTGCCGATAAACGCCTCATCTTCAATCACGGTGCGGTGCTTGTTCGCGCCATCGTAGTTGCAGGTGATCGTCCCCGCGCCGATATTGACCCGCGCGCCTACGGTCGCATCGCCGATGTAGCTGAGGTGGTTCGCTTTCGTCTCTTGCCCCAATTCGCTATTTTTCACCTCGACAAAGTTGCCGATATGGACCCCATCAGCAAGTACCGTCGTCGGCCGGATCCGCGCGAACGGCCCCACCACTGCGCGCGCGCCGATCCGCGCCCCCGAGAGGTGCGAAAAGGGCTCGATCCGCGTCCCCGGCCCGACGACACAGTCGTGGAGAATCGAGTAGGCCCCGACCACCACCTCATCCCCCAACACCACGTCACCGGAAAAACAGCAGCCGACGTCGATCGTCACGTCGCGGCCGCAGGTGAGCCGCCCGCGCACATCGACGCGCGCAGGATCTAAGAGCGTCACGCCGGCGGCGAGCAGCTCCTCCGCGATCTGCTGCTGATAGAGCCGCTCGAGTAGCGCGAGCTGCTTGCGGTCATTCACTCCCAGGGTCTCGGTCACCGACTCGGGCTCGACCGCGACCACCGGAAAGCCTTCCGCGACAGCGCGCGCAACGATGTCGGTGAGGTAGTACTCCCCTTGCGCATTGTTCGGCGACAACGCCGCAAGCCACGCCGCGAGGCGCCTTTTGGGAATCGCCATCACGCCGGTATTGACTTCGCGAATCGCCCGCGTCGCGGGGTCGGCATCCTTCTCCTCGACAATCGCGACGACCTGCCCCCTCTGATCGCGGACAATCCGCCCGTAGCCGGTGGGGTCATCGAGCGTCACAGTCAGGAGCGCGAGCCGCTCCCCTCCCTGTGCCGCTGCAGTGAGCCTGGTGAGCGTGGTCGTGCGGATGAGTGGAACGTCGCCGTAGAGGACAAGGAGCACCTCCGCAGGGGAGTCAACAAGGAACGGCAACGCCACCTGGAGCGCATGGCCGGTGCCGAGCTGCGGTTGCTGCTCGACCCACCGCCACGTGGGGGAAGGGAGCGCCACCGCCTGCTGCACCGTTTCCGCTTCGTGGCCAACCACCACGACCCCAGAGCGGGGCGCGAGCGCTTCTGCCGTCTCCAGCACATGGGCAAGGAGCGCCCTTCCGGCGAGCGGCTGCACCACCTTTGGCCGCGCCGAGCGCATCCGCGTCCCTTTTCCTGCTGCCAACACCACGACGTCGAGAAGCGATTCCATCGGCTCTCCCTCGCAACTTTTAGCGATATTGTCGCACAACGGCTACAATCCTGCCGTTTCCTCTTCTCTGGGCTCCTGATGTACGAAGTCTTCATCGACGGGTTGGAGGTGACCGTCTCCGTTGGTCTCCTTCCCCACGAACGGATCGCGCCGCAAAAAGTAGAAATCTCACTGCGCGCCCGGGGCCAAGCGCCGCTCCGGCCGGAGTCGCTCTCCTCCTGCATCGACTACTCGTTGGCCCTCGAGCAGATCCAATCGTGGCCGGGACGAGCGCACGTCGATCTGCTCGAGACCCTCGCGGCCGAAATCGTCGAATACCTCTTCACCCACGACGCCAAAATCGACTGGGTCGAAGTGACGATCGCGAAAACCGATTTCACCCCCAACGCCCGTCGCGTCGGCGTCCGTCGGGCACTGACACGTGAAGAGTTCGAGGCGGAACGCTGAGTATAATTATGAATTATTGACTCTCCACGGAATCACCGCCATGGCGATCGACCCCGTCCCACTCTTCTTCGTGCTCGGTTTTCTTGCGCGCCTCGCCCGCTCCGACCTCAAAATTCCTGGGCAGCTCTATGAGACGCTGTCGATCTACCTTTTGATTGCGATCGGGTTGAAAGGGGGGGTCGAACTCGCGAAAGTCCCCCTCTCTGCGGTCGCCCCCCAAGCGGGGTTGGTGCTGCTCTTAGGGGCGACGATCCCATTGGTCGCTTTTCCGATTCTCTTCCGCATCGGGCGGCTGCCCCGCCCAGACGCCGCCGCAATCGCTGGCCACTACGGTTCGGTGAGCGCGGTGACCTTCGCCGTCGCCATCGACTACCTGCGCGCGCGAAACGTCTCCTTTGAACCCTACGCACCGCTCTTTCTCGTCCTCTTGGAGATCCCCGGGATCGTCGTCGGCATACTTCTTGCGAAAGTAGAAGAGCTGAAGGCGGTGAACTGGAAAACCCTCGCCCACGAAGTCCTTCTAGGGAAAAGTATCGTGCTCCTCGCTGGCGCTCTGGTCATCGGCTGGCTTGCCGGACCCGAGAAGATGGTCCCGCTTGAACCCTTCTACTTCGTCGGTTTCAAAGGGGCGCTCTCGCTCTTCCTGTTGGAGATGGGGCTCGTCGCCGCGGGGCAGATCGCCGCTCTACAGCGGGCTGGGCGCTTCCTTGCCCTTTTTGGCGTCGTGATGCCGCTCATTTCCGCCACCCTCGGTTTCGCGGCTGCAGCAGCCGCGCAACTCTCCGCCGGCGGGGCGATGCTCCTTGCGACGCTTGCCGCAAGCGCCTCATACATTGCCGCACCGGCCGCGATGCGCATCGCGGTTCCCGAAGCCAACCCGGCGCTCTCGATCGGCGCAGCGCTTGTCGTCACCTTCCCATTCAACATTCTGCTGGGCATCCCTTTATACCATCTGATCGCCCAGCGCCTCTATGGATAAGCGAAGATGAAAAGCCGTGCAACTCGCCAACTGGTCGTGATCATCGCCGAAGAGGCGATCGAAGAGCTCATTACCCAAGATGTGATGCGCCTCGGCGCCCACGGTTTCAGCGTGTGCGAAGTGCGGGGCCAGGGGTCACGCGGGGCGCGCAGCGGCGAGTGGGAAGCCGCCAAAACGGTGCGCATCGAAGTCCTCTGTGCCCCAGAAGTGGCCGAAGCGATCCTCGAGCACGTGATGGCGCGTTACTTCCGCCACTATGCGGTGGTTGCTTACACGTTTGACGTAGGGGTATTGCGGCAGGAGAAGTTTTGACCGGTGGCGGAGGCGGTGAGATTCGAACTCACGAGGGGCGAGAACCCCTGGCGGTTTTCAAGACCGCTGCCTTAAACCACTCGGCCACGCCTCCGCACGGCAATTATTGTACCGCAGCAACGGGCGCTAAGCCAACGCGCTATGGTGACTCTCCCCCAGCGCCGCAGCCAATGCACTCTGCATCGCAGCCAGGGTGGCTACAGCGCGCGGCGACGGCCCCCGTATAATCGCACCAGTGGAGGTGAAGTGCAAAGGAATCGCAGCCCGATGAAGCCCACAACATCAACCTTTACCCCGCTTGAGTGGCGGCCCCAGCTGGCGATCGGCCACGACAAGATCGACTCCGATCACCAACGGCTGATCGCGCTGATCAACCGCGTTCAGTCGCTCTTCACCTCCCACGCGTCGATGGGTGAGCTGACGCTTGCGCTCAACGAACTGCACGACTACACCCAAACCCACTTCGCGCGGGAAGAGGCGGTGATGAAAAGCATCGGCTACCCCGAACTGGCCCAACACGCCCAGGCGCATGAAGCACTGGTTCGCCGCCTCGACGAACTGACTGAAAAGATTCTCCTCGCCCATGCCCGCAGCGCCACAGCCGACGCGCTTCCGAAAGAGGAGCGCGACGCCCTCCTGCGCCTGTTGCGCGAATGGCTCATCCATCACGTGATCCAGGAAGATCGCAAAATCAAGAACTACCTCCCCTCCCCGAGCGCATCCTGAACCTCCAATGAGCGATTCCCTTCCCGCGCTTGCCGCTTGGCTCTGGGTGGTCGCCGGCGGTGCCGCGGCCGGCGCGATGAACGCGCTCGCCGGTGGCGGCACCTTCTTCTCATTCCCGGCACTTTTGGCAGCGGGCCTTCCTCCGGTGGTCGCGAACGCCACCAACTCGGTCGCCCTCTGGCCGGCGAGCCTCGCGAGCGCTTGGGCCTACCGCAAGGAGCTCCGCCGCTACGCCAAAGCGCTTCCCGCGATGACGGTCATGGCACTCATCGGCGGGGCACTTGGCGCACTGCTGCTTCTGCTCACCCCCAACCGCACCTTCGCGGTGATGATCCCGTGGCTGCTTCTTGCGGCAACCCTCATTTTTGCTGCGGCACCCCGACTCAACCAGTGGCTCACCGCCCACCGTGCAAAGAACCCTTCTCTTCCCCACCCGACCGCCGCTCAAGACGCTTCGTCTCCGGTGATCGCTCGCCCGAGCGCGCGCCTCTTTCAGCTCATCGTCGCCGTCTATGGCGGCTTTTTCGGTGCCGGAATGGGGATCGTGATGATCGCGGCGATCGCGCTTCAGGGCATCGACGACATCCATGAAATCCAGGCGCTCAAAAATGCCCTTTCGGCCGCGATCTACACCGTCGCAGCGGCGACCTTCGTCCTCGGGGGAGCGGTCAGTTGGCCCCACCTCGTCGTGACTGCGGCAAGCGCCAGCCTCGGGGGTTACCTCGCAGGGCGGCTCGCACGCCGCTTGCCCCCCTCACGGTTGCGCCGCTTTGTCCTCTTCGCAGGAAGCGCGCTCACCTGCTATTATTTCATCTCTATTTATTGGTCTTGACTCTTTTCTTAGGGAGACAAAAGCGATGTCGACTCAACCGATTCCCGGCGTGATCATCAACGCGCCGATGCACGAGCGCTTTGACGAGATCCTCACCCCCGAGGCGCTCGCGTTCGTGGCCAAACTCCACCGTCAGTTCGAACCGCGCCGGCAAGAGCTCCTGCGCGCCCGAGTGGAACGGCAAGCCCGGATCGACGCCGGCGAAATGCCCGATTTTCTGCCTGAAACGGCGCACATCCGCGCCGGCGATTGGAAAATTGCCCCGGTCCCCAAAGCGCTCGAATGTCGCCGCGTCGAGATCACCGGACCAGCGTCGGACCGCAAGATGGTGGTAAACGCCTTCAACTCCGGCGCCGACAGCTACATGACCGACTTCGAAGACGCCAACAGCCCCAACTGGTTCAACCAGATCCAAGGGCAGATCAACGTCTATGACGCGGTCCGACGGAAAATCGACTTCGTTGCCGAAAACGGCAAAGCCTACAAGCTCAACGACAAGGTCGCGGTGCTCCAGATCCGGCCGCGCGGCTGGCACCTCGACGAAAAACATGTCTTGGTAGATGGCCAGCGGGTCTCTGGCGGGCTCTTCGACTTTGGGCTTGCCTTCTTCCACAACGCCAAAGAGCAGGTCGCACGCGGCGCAGGCCCCTTCTACTACCTGCCGAAACTGGAGAGCCACCTCGAGGCGCGCCTGTGGAACGACGTTTTCAATTTCGCTGAAGACGAGCTGGGTCTTCCCCGCGGGACGATCAAGGCGACGGTGCTGATCGAGACGATCCTCGCAGCGTTCGAGATGGAGGAGATCCTCTATGAGCTTCGCGACCACTCGGCGGGGCTCAACGCGGGGCGGTGGGACTACATCTTCTCCTGCATCAAAAAGTTCAAGAAGAACAAAGATTTTTGCCTTGCCGACCGTGGGCTGATCACGATGGAGGTCCCCTTCATGCGCGCCTACGCCCTCTCGGTGGTCAAAACGTGCCACAAACGGGGGGCGCCGGCGATTGGCGGGATGAGCGCCCTCATTCCGATCAAGAACGACCCCGAAGCGAATGCCCGCGCGCTCGAAGGGGTACGCAAAGACAAACGGCGGGATGCCAACGACGGCTTTGACGGCGGCTGGGTCGCCCACCCCGGTCTGGTTCCGATCGCGATGGAGGAGTTCGTCGCAGTCCTCGGCGACAAACCCAACCAGTGGGAAAAACAGCGTACGGAGACCTTCACTGCGAAAGATCTTCTTGATTTTCGCCCCGAGCAGCCGATTACCGAGGCGGGGCTCAGGAACAACATCAACGTCGCGATCCACTACCTCGGCGCGTGGCTCAATGGCAACGGCGCGGTGGCGATCCACAACTTGATGGAGGACGCCGCGACCGCCGAGATCGCCCGTTCCCAGGTGTGGCAGTGGGTCTACAGCCCCAAAGGGGTGCTCACCGACGGCCGCAAGGTGACTGCAGAGCTCGTCCGCGCGCTGATCCCTGAGGAGCTCGCGAAGGTGAAAGCGGTCGTGACTGCCCAAGGGGAACCGGTTGCCACCTATGAGAAGGCGGCGCAGATTTTTGAGAAAATGGCGCTCGATCCCGATTTCCCTGAATTCTTGACGCTCCCCCTCTACGAAGAGATGGCGTAACGACGAACGGGGCGCTCCTTGCAGCGCCCCACGTTCAATCATGCCAGGAAGCGAACGAGAAGCCCTAGCCGAAGCGATCCGGCGCGCCTTCTGGTGCCGCACGCGGCGGCTCACCTGGGCAGAAGTGGTGGTATGGCTCTGTTACAACGTCGCGATCGTCTGGTGGGCCGAACCGATGAGCCGCTGGACCATCGGCGGCGTCCCCGTGAGTTTCCTCAACCTTTCGCTCTTTTCGCTCGTCCTCTTTACGGTGCTCGCCACCGTCTATGCGGTCGCTGTCAATCGTTGGGAACGTTCGGCGCGCGCGCAGCTTGCTGCGCTTGCTTCGCCCGCCAGTGGGCGTGGCGGCTCAACGCAAAATCGAGGATAAGTTTCAACCAGATCGTCGTCCCCGCGATCGCGGTCCAGGTCTCAAAGGGGAGCGCCAATACCACTACGCCGTAGATCACGTACGCCGTCACCGCACCAGCGACCAGATTGACCGCCGCCGTATAAGGCGCCCACCGTTCCGCATCCGGTGGGGGTTCGCCCCCTTTCAATGCCACTTCGGAGTAGTCGTGCCGGACGATGATGCGATAGGCCCGACGCAGCCAAACGAAGGTGGCGGGAAAGAGCGCGAGAAAGAGAATCCAGTTGAGCGCCAGTGAAACAGTCAGGCGAACGTCGGCCATTGGGTGATCCTGAAAGAGAGAGACCGCCAACCGGAGTTGGCGGTCTGTTTTATTTTACACGGTTGCGAGGGCTACCACTCCGGGTAGCCCGGTGACAGACGCGTCAGACGTGCGCCCCATCGACCGCTTTGGCCCCACGCGGCACCCGCACGCTCTCGACAAGCGCTTGGATGTGGGCCGGAGGCTCAGGCGTAAACTTGTCGACCAGGTACGCGACGATAAAGTTCACCAATGCCCCCACGGCACCAAACGCCTCTGGCGTGATTCCGAAGAAGCTGTTCGGGCCGCCGATGAGGTCGACATACTCGGTCCCTTTGATGAAGAAGAGCCCTTTGTGGGCGAAGACGTAGAAGAGGGTCACCGCCATCCCGGCGATCATCCCGGCAATCGCCCCCTCCTTGTTCATCTTCTTCGAGAAGATCCCCATCATGATCGCGGGGAAGAGCGAGGAGGCGGCCAAACCGAACGCGAGCGCCACGGTCCCTGCGGCGAAGCCCGGCGGGTTGAGACCGAGGTAACCAGAGACGATAATCGCAATCGCCATCGAGATCCGACCGGCCATCAGCTCACCTTGTTCGCTGATGTTCGGAGCAAAGACCCCTTTCACCAGGTCGTGCGAGATCGCAGCCGAGATCGCCATCAGGAGCCCTGCCGCAGTCGAAAGCGCTGCCGCCAAACCCCCTGCGGCGATCAACCCGATCACCCAGTAGGGGAGCATCGCGATCTCGGGGTTGGCGAGGACGATGATGTCGGGGTTCACTGTAAGCTCATTCCCCTTCCAGCCCGCCGCCTCAAACCGCTTCTTCGCCGCTTCGTCATTGGGTTTGTCGTTGTAGAACTGGATGCGGCCATCGCCGTTCTTGTCCTGGAACTTCAGTAGTCCCGTGACCTCCCACCGTTTCATCCAGTCGGGGCGTTCCTCGTACTTGATCCCCTGCTCGGCGGTGACGATCGGTTTATTCTCGAGCGTCGCCGGATAGACGGTGGTGAGCAGATTGTAGCGCGCCATCGCGGCAACAGCGGGGGCCGTGGTGTAGAGGATCGCGATGAAGACAAGCGCCCAACCGGCCGACGACCGGGCGTCCTTGACGCGCGGGACCGTAAAGAAACGCATGATCACGTGCGGCAGACCGGCGGTACCGATCATCAGGCTCAGGGTATAGACGAACATGTTGAGGGTGCTCCCCGCCGTGGTCGTCGTATATTTCCCGAAGCCCAACTCGGTGACGATCTGGTCGAGACGCTCCAAGAGATAGACGTCACTGCCTTTGAGCGTCGAACCCAACCCGAGCTGCGGAATGGGGTTACCGGTGAGCATCGTCGAGATGAAGATCGCCGGAATCGTGTACGCAACGATCAGCACGATGTATTGCGCGACCTGCGTGTAGGTGATCCCCTTCATGCCACCAAAGACGGCGTAGAGGAAGACGATCCCCATCCCGACATAGATCCCCACCTCTTGGGAGACACCGAGGAAGCGGGAGAAGGCGACCCCGACACCGGTCATCTGCCCGATGATGTAGGTGATCGACGCCAAGAGCAGGCAGATCACCGCCACCACCGCCGCACTCTTCGAGTAGAAGCGGTCACCGATGAACTGCGGCACGGTGAATTTACCGAACTTGCGCAGATAGGGGGCGAGCGTCATCGCCAGAAGCACATAGCCGCCGGTCCACCCCATCAGGAAGAGCCCCCCACCGTACCCCATGTTCGAGATCAACCCCGCCATCGAGATGAACGACGCGGCGCTCATCCAGTCGGCAGCGGTTGCCATCCCGTTCATCACCGGATGGACACCACCCCCTGCGGCGTAAAACTCCGAGGTACTCCCTGCGCGGGTCCAGATCGCGATCCCAATGTAGAGTGCGAAGGAGAGCCCCACGATCAACCAAATCCATGCGTTCAACGACATGATTCCCTCTCCTTGTCACTCTTCGTGGACATCAAACTCGCGGTCGATGTCATCCATTCGCTTTGCATACCAGAAGATCAGCGCGACGAAGACATAGATGGAACCCTGGTGGGCGAACCAAAAGCCCAGCGGGTATCCCCCCAGATGGATGCTATTGAGCTCAGGAGCAAAAATGATCCCCGCGAGATAGGAGACCGCGAACCAGATCACGAGCACGACGCCGATGAGGCGCAGTGTCGCTTTCCAGTAAGCATCAGGTGATTTGTCCATCTCGACCTCCTTTGTGGTGACCAGAAAAAAGCCATCGCCAGGGAAGACCCCTCGACGATGGCTTATAGCGTAATAATCAATCCTTACGCGAAACTTACATCCGGGAATTGGAGGCGGCGCTCATGCGCTATGCACACCTCTACAACCATCAGATTCCGCAGCGATCCCTGGGACATGTTGCTCCCGTCGAGGCACTGAAGCGATGGCAGAGGGAGCGACCGGAGTTATTCAAGCAACTTGTATAA
>NZ_BAAHXE010000045.1:0-12423 GCF_054657095.1 Hydrogenophilus islandicus
TTTTTAACCAGCGTTGACAACACCCGCCGTTTTGCTACAATAATGGTCTCGCGCAACGCGAAGCGCCCGTAGCTCAGTTGGATAGAGTACCTGGCTACGAACCAGGGGGTCGGAGGTTCGAATCCTTCCGGGCGCGCCAGATTTCCTCCTCCTTGTTTTTTGATTCTAAGCCCCAGCTTTTGGGGCTTTTTGCTGTTTTGTCACCCCCCGATGGGGACGACATTTACCAAATCTGCCACCACGGTTTCGCTTTGCCGCGGCGTTCGCCATATTTCAGGTAGTCGGAGTCGGGAAAATTGAGCCGCAACACCCGCTCGGCGTCCGCTTTGAGGTCGGTGAGCCCCAGCCGGTCGTAGGCTTCGCGCAAAAGCCAAAGCGCATCTTCCACGAGCGGCGTGTCGGCGTATTGGGTGACCACCACCTTGGCACGGTTCGCGGCAGCAAGGTAGGCGCCGCGCTTCAAGTAGTAGCGCGCGACGTGCAGCTCATGGCGCGCGAGGCTGTTGCGCAGATAGACCACCCGCGCTTCGGCGTCAGGCGCATATTTGCTCTCGGGGAAACGGCGAAGGAGCTCGAGAAACGCTTCGAGCGACTCTTTCGCCGCTTTCGGATCCCGTTCGCTCAGGTCTTGGTTCCCCAGCGCGGCAAAGAGGCTACGATCTTCGTTAAAGAGAATGAGCCCCTTGAGATAGAGCATATAATCGAGATTGGGGTGGTCGGGGTGGAGCCGCATGAAGCGGTCGATCGCCGCGAGCGCAAGTTCCGGCTCCCCCTGTTTGTAGTAGGCGTACGCAGTCTCGATCTGCGCCTGTTGCGCGTAGCGGCCAAAGGGGTAGCGCGATTCGAGCTTTTCCAGAAGCTCCGCGGCGCGTTGGTAGTTGCCATCCTCCATCGCGGCGCGCGCTTCGCTGTAGAGCTTCTGCGCACTCCACGAGCGCGTCTCGTCGATCTTTTCGGGAAGAAGGCCGCAGCCCGCAACGGTTGCGGCGGTGACAGTCACCAGAAGCCAACGTTTCATGAAAGAGAACCCAGAAGTCGAAGAGTTGAGCGATTATAGAACGGAATACCATTGGGAGATTCCGCTCACCGCGGAGCCGTGCCGTCTCGACCGCTGGTTGGCCGACGCGGCACCGGAGTTTTCCCGTTCGCAGTGGCAGCGCTGGGTGCGCGAAGGGTGTGTCGCGGTGAACGGCGAGGTGGTCACTTCGCCCAAAACGGTCGTTACCCCCGGCGCGACGGTGGTTGCCGAGGTGACCTTGGAACCCGATGGCGACCACCTCCCTGAGCCGCGGATCCTCCCCGTGGTCTTTGAAGACGAACACCTGCTTGTGCTCGACAAACCGGCCGGGTGGGTCGTCCATCCGGGGGCGGGGAACCGCAGCGGGACGCTGTTGAATGCGCTTCTTGCGTATGACGCGCGCCTGATGCATCTACCCCGCGCAGGGATCGTCCATCGGCTCGACAAGGAGACGAGCGGGTTGATGGTGGTGGCGAAGAGTTCGCTCGCCTACCAGCAGCTCGTCTCCGCGCTTGCCGCGCGCGCCATTGCGCGGCGCTACTGGGCGGTTGCGGTGGGGGTGATCGCGCGGCCAACGACGATCGCAGCCCCCATCGGCCGCCATCCGCGCCAGCGGGTGAAAATGGCCGTTGTCGCCAACGGCAAACCCGCAGTCACCCACGTCAAACCGCTGGAGGCGTTTGGCGACGCGGCGACATGGGTGCAGTGCGATCTGGAAACGGGGCGGACCCACCAGATTCGCGTCCATCTCGCCCACATTGGTCACCCCTTGGTGGGGGACCCCCTGTACGGCTCCGAGCGGGCTCGCCGTTTCGGTTTCGCGCGCCAGGCGTTGCACGCCGTTGCGCTGACGCTCACCCACCCGGCTAGTGGCGAGGTGATGACGTTCTCCTCTCCGCTCCCCGCTGATTTCGCGGCGCTCGTTGCGCGTTTGCGAGAGGGTGCGGCTTTTTGAATATCAGGATGGTGTTGCGCGAGGAAGAACGAACGATGCTCGTCACGATATCCGCCCTTCACTCTTTTGGCGCCGAGATTCGGCTGACGACCCGCTTGGGCGGAGTGAGTCGCGGCGGCTGCGCCGAGTGGAATCTTGCAAGCCATGTTGGGGATGCGCCAGAGGCGGTCGCGGCAAACCGTGCGCGGCTTGCGTCGATCTTGGGGAGCCCCCCTGTCTGGCTCAACCAGGTTCATGGGACAGCGGTCTGGGACGCCGACGCTGGACGAGTGGTCGGCGCCAATTCCGAAGATGACGCTGATTACGATATAGCCGCTGATGGGGCAGGGGATGCAAAAGGGGGTGCCGATCGACCGACTCCTCAAGCCGACGCGGCGGTGACCGCCACCCGTGGGCGGTGGCTGGGGCTGCTCACCGCCGATTGCCTTCCGGTGGTGTTGGTTCGGAGCGACGGTGCGCGGCTTGCCGTGGCGCACGCCGGTTGGCGCGGGCTCGCGGCTGGGGTGCTCGCCGCGGCGGCCGAGACGCTCGCGGGGCCTTTTGCTGCGTGGATCGGTCCTGCGATTTGCGGCGCGTGTTACGAGGTCGATGAGCCGGTGGTCGCCGCGCTTGCCCAGCTCGGATCGTGGATCGACGTGGGGGTGAGTAGAGGCGTTCGCCCGGGTCACTACCAGGTTGACTTGGCCGCAATCGCCAGCGCCCAGCTCGAACGCCTCGGGGCGGTTTCGGTCGTGCCGAGCGGCCTCTGTACAAGCGAAAATCGCCTGTGGTATTCTCATCGCCGTGACGGGCCGAAGACGGGGCGCTTTGCGACGCTCGCGGCTCTTCGGTAAAAGCAACAACAACGTGGAGGAGCGCGAATGACCCATCCTATCCCCAACCCTTTCTCCTTTGCAATGGGTCCGTTTCCGGGCGCGACGAGTGCGCCGATGCCCCCCGAGCTCACGGCGCTCCTTGCGAAGTTAGGGAGTCAAAACCCCGAACGGTGGCGGGCGTGGCTGAGCAGCTACTTGGCCGCGCAGGGGGAGCTCTGGCAGCGGTTCGTTGAAGGGCGGGGTGAGCCGCCGGTGGTTGCTGACGCCGACCGCGACCGCCGCTTTGCCAGTGAGGCGTGGAAGAAAAACCCGATCGCCGACTATTTGCGCCAGTCGTATCTGCTGCTCTGCCAGAAGGTGACGGAGCTCGTGGAGTCAGCCGATTTTCCCGACGGCAAAACGAAGTGTCGCACTCTCTTTGTTGTCCGCCAGTGGCTCGACGCAATCGCGCCGAGTAACTTCCCGGCGACCAATCCGGAGTTCATCGCAACCGCACTTGCCACCCAAGGGGAGAGCATCCGCCGCGGCATCGAAAACTTGCTTGCCGATCTGCGCAAAGGGCGGATTTCGATGACCGACGACGCGGCGTTCGAGGTGGGACGAAATCTTGCCGTCACCGAAGGGGCGGTGATCTTTGAGAACCCCTTGATGCAGCTCATCCAGTATGCGCCACTCACGGCTCAGGTGGGTGAACGGCCGCTCCTCTTCGTTCCGCCCTGTATCAACAAGTTCTACATCATGGATCTCCAGCCGGAGAGCTCGCTCGTGCGCTTTGCGGTCGAGCAGGGGCACACCCTCTTCCTCATCTCGTGGAAAAACCCGGGGCTTACTGAAGCCCATTACGGCTGGGATGACTATTTGGCGTTGGGACCGCTCACCGCCCTTCAGGTGGTGCGGGAGGTGACCGGTGTTGCCGACCCCAACGTGTTGGGTTTTTGTGTCGGCGGCACGATCCTCACCTCGGCGCTTGCGGTGGCGGCGGCGCGCGGCGATCCTCCAGTGCGGAGCCTCACGCTCATGACGACGCTCTTGGATTTCGCCGAAAGTGGCGAGTTGGGTTGTCTGGTCGACGAGGCGACGGTTGCGGCGCGTGAAGCAGCCATCGGGCGCGGCGGGTTGATGCTCGGCGCTGAACTCGCCCAGGTCTTTTCGATGTTGCGCGCCAACGACCTCATCTGGAATTACGTCGTCGGCAACTACCTCAAAGGGGAGAAGCCGCAACCATTCGATCTCCTCTTCTGGAACGCCGACAGCACCAACCTGCCGGGACCGTTCGTCACCTATTACCTGCGCCACATGTATCTGGAGAACGAGCTACGTATCCCGAACCGCTTGCAGATGCTCGGGCAGCGGGTCAATCTCGCTGCAGTCGATGTTCCGGCCTACGTGATGGCGGCACGCGAAGACCATATCGTTCCGTGGCGAGGGGCGTACCATTCGATGCAGCTTCTCTCGGGCGAGAAGCGCTTTGTCCTTGGCGCGAGCGGCCACATTGCCGGCGCCATCAACCCGGCGAAAAAGAATCGCCGCAGTTACTGGGTGAATGATGCGTTGCCCCTTGAGCCCGAAAAGTGGCTCGCTGCTGCCGAGGAACGGCCGGGCAGCTGGTGGAACGATTGGGCCCACTGGCTCCAGGCGCACAAGGGGCGGGAGATCCCGGCGCGAACGACGCTCGGCAACGACCGCTACCGCCCCATCGAACCGGCACCGGGGCGCTACGTCAAAGAGCCAGCGCTGCCACTCGTGCGTGAGGCGGCGGTGGCCCAGTAAAAAAATCGGTTTTGTGTCACCAAAAGGAGGGAGTAACGATGAGCCGTATCGCATTGGTTACTGGGGGTATGGGGGGGCTGGGCGAAGCGATTTCGCTCAAGCTCGCGGCGATGGGCTACCGGGTGGTGGTCACCTATTCGCCCAACAACACCACGGCGCCTGAGTGGTTGGCGAAGATGGCGGAGCAGGGGTACCACTTCAACGCTTACCCGGTCGACGTCAGCGATTTCGATTCCTGCGCCGCGTGCGTCGCCCGCGTCAAGGAGGAGGTTGGGGCGGTCGATGTGCTCGTCAATAACGCTGGGATCACCCGCGATATGACCTTTCGCAAGATGACGAAAGCCGATTGGGACGTGGTTTTGCGCACCAACCTTGACAGCGTCTTCAACATGACCAAGCAGGTGATCGAGGATATGGTCAGTAAAGGGTGGGGGCGGATCATCAACATCTCATCGGTCAATGGTACCAAAGGGGCCTTTGGCCAAACCAACTACGCGGCGGCCAAGGCGGGGATGCACGGCTTTACCAAGTCGCTGGCGCTCGAGGTGGCGAAGTTTGGCATCACTGTGAACACCATCTCCCCCGGCTATATCGGGACCAAGATGGTGATGGCGATCCCGAAAGAGGTGCTCGAGAGCAAAATCCTGCCGCAGATTCCACTCGGCCGTTTGGGTAAACCCGAAGAGGTCGCGGGGCTGGTCGCCTATTTGGCAAGTGACGAAGCGGCTTTTGTCACCGGCGCCAACATCGCAATCAACGGCGGGCAGCACATGTATTGATGTCGTGAGGGTCGAGCGCAACGCGTTTCCGTTGTGACCTGAACGATTCGTAGCGAACCGTTTTGTTGCGGTGCAGCAAAACGGGTTACAATAGCGCCACTTGGTAGCATCTGCCAAGTGGCTTTTTTGTATGGGACACCAAATGAAGGGAGTCATGATGACAACACAACGGATCGCGCTGGTGACCGGCGCCATGGGTGGTATCGGTACAGCGATTTGTCAGGAGCTGGCCAAAGAGGGGTATCGGGTGGTGGCCAACTGCATCCCCGGTTTTCCGCAAAAGGAGGCGTGGTTGGCCGAACAGAAGGCGTTGGGATTTGACTTCGTTGCCGCTGAGGCCGACGTGGCCAACTATGAGCAGTGTCGCGCGATGGTCGCTGAGATCGAAGCCAAGGTGGGACCGGTCGACGTGCTCGTCAACAACGCCGGGATTACCCGCGACAAATTTTTCCACAAAATGGAAAAGGAGCAGTGGGATGCGGTTCTGCGGGTCAACCTCGACAGTATGTTCAATGTGACCCGCGATATCGCGCCGAAGATGGCCGAACGGGGATGGGGGCGGATCATCAACATCTCGTCAGTCAATGGCGTCAAGGGGCAGGCGGGTCAAACCAACTACTCTGCGGCGAAAGCGGGGATCTTGGGCTTTACCAAAGCTCTGGCGTTGGAGCTCGCCGCCAAAGGGGTGACGGTAAACGCGATCGCACCCGGTTACGTCGCAACCGACATGGTGATGGCGATTCGCGAAGATATCCGGCAAGCGATCATCGACACCGTCCCGATGAAGCGGCTTGCTAAGCCTGAGGAGATCGCCGCGTGTGTGGCGTTCCTTGCGAGCGACAAGGCCGCGTACATCACTGGGGCGACGCTGAACGTCAACGGCGGCCTCCATATGTATTGATCTCCTGATTCCGGAGTCGAGGGGGAGCGCGGTGCGTTCGGCGGTATAATGGCGCGAATGCAGAGCTGCTGCCCCCTCTTTGAGAGTTCTCCCATGAACGCGGAATCGGAACGCGTCATCAAGAAATACCCCAATCGCCGTCTCTACGATACCGCCACCAGTACCTACATTACGCTGACGGACATCAAAGAGATGATCCTACGCCACGAGCCGATTCGGATCATCGACGCCAAGACCCAAGAGGATCTCACCCGCAGCGTCTATCTGCAGATTCTGCTTGAGGAGGAGGTCGGGGGGCAGCCGATCTTTTCCACCGAGATGTTGGCGAGCATCATCCGCTTCTACGGGCAGGCGTCGCAAACCCTCTTCGGCCAATACCTGGAAAACAGCCTCAAGACCTTTCTCGAGCTCCAGAGTCGCATGCAGGAGCGCTTTCGCGCGATCTACGGGGAGAATGCGGTGATGGCGCCCGAGATCCTCGCGCAGTTTCTCTCGCTGCAACCGAAAGCGATGCAATCGATGTTGGATGCTTACCTCGAGCAGACGCAAAACCTCTGGCAACAGGTGAATCAACAGATGCAACGCCAGGCGCTCGGGTGGTTCGAGGCCTTCTACCCCAAACCCCACCCTGTTGACTCCAAAAAAACGCCGAATGAATCACAATAATCGTGTGCCACGCATCGGCATGGTGAGCCTCGGTTGTCCCAAGGCCACGGTCGACACCGAACGGATTTTGACGCGCCTGCGTGCCGAAGGGTACGAAATCACGCCGGAATATCGTGAGGCGGAGCTGGTGATCGTCAATACCTGCGGGTTCATTGAGGAGGCGGTCGCTGAATCCCTCGAGGCGATTGGCGAGGCGCTCGCGGAGAATGGTCGGGTAATCGTCACCGGCTGCCTGGGCGCGCGGCAGGAGGTGATCTGGAACGCTCACCCATCAGTCCTCGCGGTGACCGGCCCTCATGCCACCGACGAGGTGATGTCGCTCGTGCATCGCCATCTTCCCAAACCGCACGACCCCTTTGTCGACTTGGTGCCCCCGCAGGGTGTGCGCGTCACCCCGGCCCACTACGCCTACCTCAAGATCTCTGAGGGGTGCAACCACCGGTGCACCTTCTGCATCATTCCGCAACTGCGCGGCGACTTGGTGAGTCGCCCGATTCACGAGATTATGGAAGAGGCCGAAGCGCTTGTCGACGCCGGCGTCAAAGAGATTCTGGTGGTGTCACAAGACACGAGCGCGTATGGGGTCGACCTCAACTACCGCACCGGCTTTTGGCAGGGGCGGCCGGTGAAGCAGCGGTTGACGGAACTCGCGAAACTCCTCGGGGAGCTCGGTGTCTGGGTGCGGCTCCACTACGTCTATCCTTACCCAAGTGTCGATGAGCTCATTCCCCTCATGGCCGAGGGGAAGATCCTCCCCTATCTCGACATCCCCTTCCAACACGCGAGCCCCAAGATCTTGCAGCTGATGAAGCGGCCCGCCGCCACCGAAAAGGTGCTCGAGCGGATCCGCAAGTGGCGGTCGATCTGTCCCGATCTCACGATCCGTTCGACCTTTATCACCGGTTTTCCGGGCGAGACCGAGAGCGATTTCGAGCTGCTTTTGCAGTTTTTGGAAATGGCACAACTCGACCGTGTGGGCGTCTTCCCCTATTCGCCTGTCGCGGGCGCTGCGGCAAACGACCTTCCCGATCCCGTTCCTGAAGAGATTCGCGAAGAGCGGCGGATCCGGCTGCTTGAATTCCAGGAGGAGATCTCCACTCAGCGCCTGGAACGGTGGATCGGCCGCGAAATCGAGGTGCTGGTTGAAGAGATCGACGAGGAGGGGGCGGTGGCTCGGTCGTCTGCCGACGCGCCGGAGATCGACGGTCTGGTCTTTATCCCCGACGGGGGTGAACTTCAGCCCGGGGAGTTTGCCCGTGTGCGCGTCGTCGATTGCGACGTGCACGACCTCTACGCCGAAGTAGTTGCCCCAGAGGCGTGAAGTCCGCTCCCAGCGCGTCGTCGCAGCGGGGAGCGGTTGAGGGGGTGGCTTCGGCGGGGCCGGACTCTTCTCCAGCCTATCGCAGCTGCTGCTGCTGCGCGTCTTGCAGAGCGCTTTGCAGCAACTCTTCAACGGTGGGGTGGTAGTAGGGGAGGGCCAAGAGCTCGACTACAGTAGCGCCGCGGGCGATCGCCTGGGCGAGGAAGTGGCCGAGGTGCTCGCCGTGCGCGCACACCATCTCAGCCCCCAAAATCTTGCCGCTCCCCTTCTCGGCATAGACTCGCACCAGGGTCTCGGTCTCATCGAGGACGCGTGAGCGGCCGTTCTCTTCCCCTTTGCCGGTGCCGATGACGATCTCTTCCGGATTGAGATCGGTAAAGCGCGCCCCCACCCGCACCACGTCCGGGTCGCTGAAGACGATCGCGAGCGGCGGAACCGTTTTGCGCGTGACAGGTTTCTCCCCCCGGGCGACCAGCGCGGCGTTTCGCCCCGCAGCACCCCCTTCGAGCGCTGCTTCGTGCATCAGCGGGAACAGACTGTTGGCGTCGCCGGCAACGAAGATCGGCGCATCGCCCACCTGGAGGGTTTCGGGACTGAACCGGGTCGGGAAGCTCCGTTCGTTGAGCGCAACGCCAGCCGCAGGAAGGTCAACCCGATCGAGATTACTGCGCCGGCCTGTTGCCACCAAAAGTGCGTCGACGCCGTAGCGCTCGCCACTTGCGAGTTCAATGACGATACCGTCAGCGGTTTCCCTGAAGGTTGCCGCTGCGTTCAAGTGGAGGGGAAATTCGCGGCTAAACCGTCTGTGCGCTACACGCCGCACCTCGGGGTCAGAGATTCCGGCAAGGGTTGGGGCAACATCCACGCCCACCACCTCAACCCCTAAGCGCGCGAGTGCTAGCCCCATCTCGATCCCGATCGCGCCGAGTCCGACGATGCCGATTCGGGCGGGGGGCTCGTCGATCTCAAAGAGGGTGTCGGTGGTCAAGAGTTTGGCCCCGTCAAGATGGGTGACGGTGGGTGGCAAAAAGGGGCGCGAGCCGACGGCCAAAACGAAGGCCTTCGCTTCGACCACGGTAGTTTCGCCGTCGTCATGGGTGACCTTTACCGCGGTGGGGGAGAGGAAGCGAGCGCTACCGATCAGCAGGTCGTTGCCGGCGAACTGGCGCGTCCGCTCCGCGGTCCGCCCCGCGAAAAAGTCCCGTTTGCGGCGCACCTCTGCCCAGGCTGCAGCCCGATCTCCGCGACGATGGGAATCGGGCGCCGGATAGCCGAAACGGACCGCTTCTTGCGCCGCTTGCCACAGGTGGGCGACGTGCAGCGCTGCTTTCGACGGCATACATCCGACACGCGCACAGGTGGTCCCGAGCGGCCCATGGTCGATCAATACTGCGGAACATTTGGCTTTTCGCACCTCCCGCAGGGCATAGAGCCCAGCGGTTCCGGCACCGATGATCGCGACATCGACGCTACGTGTGGCTGAGGTCATGTTGAACTCCCTGATGTTGCATTAGAAAATAATCAAGTTCGGATTATATCTCGGCGAGCGGCTCTTCTGAGGCAGGCGCGGCAACGACCTCTTGGTGCTGCTCGCCGAGGGGATCGCACCCTGCGCGAATCACATCCCCCACCTGCAAGAAGCGGGGCGGGTTGAATCCCATTCCGACCCCAGGCGGTGTGCCGGTGGCGATCAGGTCGCCTGGGTAGAGCGTCATGGTGCGTGAAAGGTAGCTGATGAGCTCGGCCACAGTGAAAATCATCTCGGCGGTATTCCCCATTTGTCGCCGCTCGCCATTGACCTCCAGCCAAAGCTGCAGATTTTGGGGGTTGGGGATCTCCTCTTTCGTGACGAGCCACGGACCGACCGGTCCGAAGGTGTCGCAACTTTTGCCCAGCGCCCATTGGCCGCCACCCGCCTCCATCTGCAGCGCCCGTTCCGAGACGTCGTTCACAAGACAATAGCCGGCGACACACTCCAGCGCCTCGGGAACTGTGACGTGTCGGGTCACGCGGCCGATCACGACGCCGAGTTCGACTTCGTAGTCGAGTTTCGTAAAACCGGGTGGCGGGACAATCGGATCGTTTGGCCCCTGAATGGTGCTGGTCGCTTTGAGAAAGACCACCGGTCGCGTGGGAATTGGGAGGTTGGCCTCTCTGGCGTGGTCGCGATAGTTGAGGCCGATGGCGATGAACTTCTGCGCCCCGCGGTAGGGTGGCCCAATGCGCGCCGGTTCGCGAACGAGGGGGAGCTTCTCGGGGTCGAGTGCGCGCAATGCGGACAGCGTCCGTTCCACCAGATGTTCCGCTGTGAGATCGGGAAGAAGGCCCGAGAGGTCGCGAAGTTGCCCTGCGGCGTCGACGATTGCGGGGCGTTCCTTACCTGGCGGGCCATACCGTACCAGTTTCATAGAACCTCCTTCTGCGCCCAATGATTGACCCATTGTACCGCTTTCAGGTAAAATGGAATCTCTTTTGGAGACGTGGCCGAGAGGTCGAAGGCACTCCCCTGCTAAGGGAGCATACCGGCTAAAACCGGTATCGAGGGTTCGAATCCCTCCGTCTCCGCCACCGCACCGCGCCTGCTTTCGCCAAACCTGACGCCTCATTTCTCCCGCTTAGGATCGCTTGGTGAGTACCGCTCCGTGGGATGTTGCCGTCTCAAATGACCTGGTGATCGCGCTTTTTGCGCTCACCTACCTAGGCATCGCCCTTGGGCGGATCCCGTGGCTGGCGATCGACCGCACCGGCGTTGCTCTCTTGGGAGCGTTGGCGATCGGGCTGGTGAGTGGGGCGGATGCGGCAAAGCTCACTGCGTTGGTCGATTGGTCGACGATCGCGCTTCTCTACGCGTTGATGCTCTTTTCCGCGCAACTGCGGCTCGGAGGCTTTTACACCTTTCTCGCGGTGCGGCTGGTTGCCTCAGCGTTACAAGCGCCGCGGCGCTTTTTGGCGGTGCAGATGGCGGTGAGCGGTTTTCTTGCGGCTTTTCTTTCGAATGACGTGATCTGTCTTGCGGTGGCGCCGGTGCTCCTGGAGACTTGCCGCACGGCGCGCATCTCCCCGATGCCTCACCTCTTGGGGCTGGCGATGGCGGCCAACATCGGTTCGGCGGCAACGCTCATCGGGAATCCCCAGAACATGTTGATCGGCCAGCTCGGGGGGCTTGCTTTTGGCGGCTATTTCGTGTGGAGTGTCGTGCCGGTGGTTCTGGCGCTCACTGCGGCCTACGCGATTTTGCGCTGGCAATTCGCGGACGCTCTTGCGGTCTCGCCTGTGGGGCACGTCGATGGGGGAGGGCTTGCCCAGGGCAATCCCCCGTTCGACCGGTGGCAGAGTAGCAAAGGGGTGGTGCTGCTTGTGGTCTTGGTCGCGCTCTTCTTGACCGATATTCCGCGTGAACATTCGGCACTGGCCCTTGCGGGGGTGCTTCTGCTTTCGCGGCGGATGGCAACGAGGGAGCTGCTAAGCCTCATCGACTGGCACCTCATCACGCTTTTTTTGGCCCTTTTCGTCGTCGTCGGGCTCTTTCGCGAGACGGGGGCGCCCGCGGCGATCATGGCGTGGATCGCGGAACGGGGAGGGTCAGTCGAAAATCCGCTTTTTCTGACGCTCCTCACCGTTGTGCTCAGCAACCTGGTGAGCAACGTCCCCGCGGTGATGTTGCTCACCCAATTTCTCACCCCCGGTGACCCTGGGCCGTGGTATCTGCTAGCGGTCGCAAGTACTTTCGCCGGGAATCTTCTCCTGGTTGGCAGCATCGCCAATCTGATCGTCGCCGAGCAGGCGGCGCGTTACGGGGTGGCGATCTCGTTTGGTCGCTACCTCCGTTCGGGACTGTGGGTGACCGCAGCGTCTATGCTTATTCTCGTGGCGTGGTTCTCGTGGGTTGCGCCGTGACGGTAGAATCGAACACCCCTTTGCTTGGGAGCTTGACTCTAGTATCGCAAAAAATACGCAATAGTGTATAACTCTCACCATGGAAAATACCACGAGCATCGGCAAGGCGGCAAAGCTGCTGGGTGTAACGGTCAAGACGCTGCAGCGGTGGGATCGTGAGGGGCGACTGATACCTGCAACGCGTACCGATACCCATCGTCGGCTCCAGTTCATCGGATAGTCCCGATGCAGCTTTCACATCGAATTGAGCTCCGTCCAACGCCCGAGCAGGCCGACTACTTCAAGCGTGCCTGTGGGACAA
>NZ_BAAHXE010000046.1:0-11919 GCF_054657095.1 Hydrogenophilus islandicus
GGTCCAGGTGAGCTCGCGCGGGATCACTTCGCGGTAGATCCGGTTGCTGATCCGCACCATCGGGCGCACCGCAATGAGCCCAAGGTCGTAGACATATTCGAGGTCGTCGGTGGGGATCTCTTCGGCAACCACCGTCGGGTCCTCTTCGCTTGCGAGGATCGCCGCAATCACGCGGTGCACACGGGGCTCGGAGAGTTTGTCGGTGAGTTGGTCGAGGTGGGTCGCGCGCGACTGAATCAGCCGCTCGCGCGCCGCGAGGTAGCGCTCAGGCGTCACCGGTTGCTCGCGGTGGTTACGGAGCTCTTTATCTTCCCAGGTGCATTCGTGCCCCAGGGCATTGACGAGCCACGGTTGCCCTTCGGTGTCGAGCCAGAGTTCCTCCCAGATCGCGTCGGTAAAGCGCTGCCCCGTCGCTTCGGTGTGTTGCAGCCACAACGCCCGCACCTCATCAAAGGTGAAGTTCCCGAGCCGCAGCGATTTCGCTTTGACGTTGAAGGCGCTGCCGCCGGTGATGATCTCTTTGTTGGCGGTGTGGATACGGTAGTCGCGCACGTCGCGCACGCCGCAGAGGATCACCGATTGGGGGAAGGCGCGGGGGCGTTGGGTGTAGCCGGCACGCAGTTGCCGCAGGAGCGAAACCAGCGTGTCGCCCACCAGGGCGTCGACTTCGTCGAGGAGAATCACCAGCGGTTGCGGCGAAGCGAGCGACCAGCGTTCCAGGAGTGTGCGCACCCGGTCGCCCGCTTCGACGTCGCTCGCAGTGAGGAGCTCGCGAGCAATTTCCGTCATCGCGGGATCTTGCCAATAGACGGTCGCGGCACTTGCGAACTGATTGACGATGATGTTCATCGCGCGGGCCACATCGTGGCGCATCGCTTGCGCCGCTTCGATGTTGGCGTAGAGCGCCCGGTAGCGTCCTTGGCGGTTGAGGTACTCCATGAGCGCCAAGAGACACGTCGTCTTCCCCGTCTGCCGCGGCGCGTGGAGAATGAAGTAGCGCTCTTGGGCAATGAGCGCTTCAATCTCCGGGAGGTCGATGCGGGTGAGCGGATCGACCATGTAGTGCAGCTCAGGCTTGCTGGGCCCCGCGGTGTTGAACAGCTTCTCTTGAGTCATCGCACCCCACACTCCTGATGTCCAGTGCAAGCTTAGCACATTCTCGACACGCAAGCGCTACAATATCCCTGACGCCGACAACCTTCCCTAGAACAAACATGGCCACGCTCAAATCCCCTGCTGAACTCGCGAAAGAGACACTCCTGCGCCTTGCCCAAGAGCGGCTTCCCCCCACCCCGGAACACTTTGCGCGCAAGTACGCAGAGTTGGCAGGAATCCCCGAATATCTGCCGGAAAAGTGCCAAAGACTTCTCGAACTCGCGTGGAGCGACCTCATCCGCCGTCTGGTTGCCGCGTGGGAGCTCCCCCACCGCGACTGGACCACCGAGATGAAAAAACGCTCGCTCGAGCGGGTCTTGGCAACCAAAAACCCCCTCACCCTCTTTGAACGCCTCAACAGCCTGGTGGAAGCATGGAAACGCTCGCCCACTGAGCAGAGTGCCACCGAAGAGGAGGCAGTGCTCCCCTTACCCCAACCCTCCGCTGAGAGCGATTGCGCCGCGCTCGTTGCTGAACTCCTCCATCTGCTCGACGTGCTGTTGCGCAACATCGAGACGCTCACCCCCCGCCCCGAGTGGCTCACCGGCCAAATTGAACTCCTCCGCGCGACCCTCCAGACCAATGAAACCCCGGCGCTCGACCTCGCGAAGCTGCGCGAAGCCGAGGTCCGCCTTGAGGAGACCCTCAACCGTCAAGCAGCGTTGGTCACCGCGCGGCGCGCCGCCGAAGAGCGGTTGAAGGCGCTCCTCGCCCATTTTCTCGATGAGGTCGCGCAGATGAGTTCGCTTTCGGCCGATTACCAAAAGGAGCTCGAACAGGCGGCCGACGTGATTGAAAAAGCATCGGACATCTCCGAAATTTCGCCCTTACTGAATCAACTGTTGGAAGATACCCGGGCGATGCATCAGAGCATCGCCCGCTCCCACCAGGAATTGACCGCCGTCAAAGCCGAGGCCGAAGCGGCCGAATCGCGCGTGCGCGAGCTCGAGGCGCAAGTAGCACAACTAAGCGCCCTCGTCGCTCGCGACCCGCTCACTGGGTTACTCAACCGCCGCGGCCTGGAAGAGAGCTTTACCCGCGAACACCACCGCGCAAAACGGAGTGGGACGCCGCTGAGTATTGCGCTCATCGACCTCGACAATTTCAAGCAGCTCAACGACACCCTCGGCCACCAGGCGGGAGATGAAGCGCTCCTCTATCTCGCCCGCATGGCACGCACCCACCTCCGCGCCCAAGACATCGTCGGCCGCTTCGGGGGTGAGGAGTTTGTGGTCCTCCTGCCCGACACCAGCGCAGAAGACGCCGCCGAGGTGATCCGCCGCCTCCAACGGGCGCTCACCCGCGAACTCTTCTTCTTCAACGACAGCCACCGCGTCATCACCTTCAGCGCGGGCGTCACCCCAGTCACGGAGAGCGATACGCTTGAGTCGGCACTCGCGCGGGCCGACGCGGCGATGTACGAGGCGAAGCGAAGTGGCAAGAATCGCGTGGTCGTTCACAAGGGCTAAAGTTTTTCCGCACTTTGCCGTAAACACAGCTGTACAGCCAAAAGGCTTCGGATCAACGGATTGAAAAGCGAAAGGAGAGCATCATGGCAGTCATCAACACCAACATCATGAGCCTCAACGCACAACGGAACCTCTATAAAACGGGGCTCGACATGCAGACCGCGATGCAACGGTTGAGCTCGGGGTTGCGCATCAACAGCGCCAAGGACGACGCTGCGGGGCTCGCGATTTCCGAACGGATGACCTCTGGGATTCGCGGCATGACCGTCGCGGTACGGAACGCCAACGACGCGATCTCGATGGCGCAAGTCACCGAAGGGGCGCTTGGTCAGATTGGGGACATTCTGCAACGGATGCGCGATCTCGCGGTGCAATCGGCGAACGCGACCAATTCCGCGGTTGACCGCGACGCGCTGCAAAAAGAGTTCCGGCAACTACAACTCGAAATCGAGCGCATTGGTAAGGATACCGAATTCAACGGGGTGAAAGTCCTTTCGGCGGCAACAGGTGCTGCGTCGTTCGTCTTCCAAGTGGGGGCCAATTTCTCCGGGACGACCACAGCAAGTGGGTTTGATACCAACGGCGTCTATACAGCGAGCGGCGCGATCACCGCCTCCGACAAAATCGCTATTGATGCCATCAGCATCTTCTCGTCCGGTACTGCGGGGTCCGCAATTGCAGGATCTTCCGGGGCAACCAGTACAGCATTCCACATCTCCGCGGTCGATGCCGCGCTTTCGGCGATCAGCGCAGTCGATGCGGCGCTCAAAACGGTGAACGACATCCGCGCGACGCTCGGTGCGGTGCAATCGCGCTTCCAGGCCACGATCAACAACCTGCAAGTGTCGATCGAAAACCTCTCGGCCTCGCGCAGCCGCATCCGGGACGCCGATTTCGCGCAAGAGACCGCGGCGCTCTCTCGCGCGCAGATCCTGCAGCAGGCCGGTACCGCGATGCTCGCGCAGGCGAACGCGCAACCGCAGCAGGTGTTGAGCCTCCTGCGGTAAGCGGTGACCATCCTGTCCGGCGTCAGGCGGCGGCGCGAAGGCAACTTGGCGCACGCCGCCTTTTTACCGTGAGGAGAAGGCGATGAGTACCACCCCAATTGTCTCGCTACCGCAAAACAGTGCCACGCAGCTCACCCGTGAGGTCACCCCACCGCCAACGACCCGGACGGTGGAGCGGGGCGTCCAAGGGAGAGAACCGGAGCGCGCAGGGGTTGAACGCGCGGGAACGGGAGCAACAGCGCAAACAGCCGCCCTGGGCAACCCAGTGCGGTCAACGCCTACCGAGCAGCCGCCCGCCGACACTGCATCAATGGACCGGCGGATGATCGAGGAGGCGACGAAGAAGGTGCAACGGACTGTTTCGGCGCTCAACAGCGCACTGCAGTTCCAGATCGATCAGGATACTGAAAAGCTGGTGATCAAGATCATCGACACCAACACCAAGGAGGTGATCAAGCAGATCCCTCCGCAAGAGATTCTCGATATCGCCAAAGCTCTTGATAAACTTCAAGGTCTGTTGGTCCGCGAGAAAGCTTAACACCCAGTTAGGAGGTGGATCATGGCCATTACCGCAACAGGCATCGGTTCGGGTCTCGACATCAAAGGGCTCGTTGCCCAGATGATGCAGATTGAGCGGCAACCACTCACCCGGTTGGACACCAAAAAGACCCAGTACGAGAGCCAAATCTCCGCGTTTGGCCAGATCAAGGGAGCGATCTCGACGCTGCAGAGCGCGCTCGAAGCGTTGAAGAACGCGGATACTTTCGGCGCCGTCAAAGCCTCCGTTGCTCCAAACGCCGATTTCACAGCCTCCGCCAAAGCAGGCGCGGCGATCGGCAGCTACGACATCGCGGTCCAGCAGCTTGCAAAACAGCAGCGGGTGGCCACGAGCGCCACCACGCAGTTCGACCCTTCCGGGGGCGGGACGCTCGATATTACCGTCGGGGGGAACACCGTCTCGCTCAACGTCACCGCCGGCACGACGCTGCAGCAACTGCGCGACCAGATCAACCAGGCCAATGCCGGAATAACTGCTGCGATCGTCAACAACGGCTCGGTCAATCAGCTCGTCCTCTCGAGTAAGGAGACTGGCGCAGCGAACGCCTTTACCCTCACCGGTACCGGCGCGTTGGCTGCGCTCACCTTCAACGACCCGAACACCCTCCCCACGTCGAGCAACTCCTCGCTTTACCGCATCCAGAGCGCCCAAGACGCGCAGCTGACGGTCAACGGCGTTGCGATCACCCGCAGCAGCAACACCATCAACAACGCGATCGACAACGTCACCTTGACGCTCACCGGTGAATCGGGGACCACCAAGGGGCTCACCATCGAGCGCGACCTTGAGCCGGCGAAGAACGCGATTCAGAAATTGGCCGACGCCTACAACGGCGTGATGGATCAGATCAAGCAACTCGGCGGCTATGACGCGGAGAAGAAGAGCGCTGGGGTGCTTTACGGCGACGCGAGCCTGCGGGGGCTGCGCAATCAGCTGCGCCAGACCCTCGGGCAGGAGATCACGGGGTTGGGGAGTTTTACGCGGTTGAGCGACTTGGGCGTCGAGTTCGACACGACCGGAAAAATGACCATCAACGACCGCAAACTCAGCGACGCGCTCAACGCCGATTGGAGCTCTGTCGCGAACTTCTTCGCCGGTGTAGGGGCGAGCGACGGTCTCGCGGCAAAAGGGATTGCGCTCACGACGAGCTACACTCAGAGCTCTGGGCTGATCGACATGCGCGTCAAGGGGCTCCAACAGTCGGTGAAACTCCTTGACAACCAGAAGACGATCTTGGAAGGTCGCCTTTCGCGCATCGAAGCGATGTACCTCCGTCAGTTCAACGCGATGGACAGCATCGTCGGGCAAATGAACGCAACGGGGACTTATCTTTCGCAGCAACTTACCAAGATCACCCAAAGCGGTAAATGAATAAGGGGTTCTTATGCTCAATCGCAGTAGCGGTGCCGCCGCCTACCAACAGGTCGACCTCGAGACGGCTGTCCAGACCGCCGACCCCCACCGGTTGATTTTGATGCTCTTTGACGGCGCGCTGTTGGCGATCGCCCAAGCAGAGGTGGCGATTGAGCAGCGCAACATCCCCCAGCGGACTGCAGCGATCAACAAGGCGATCGCCATCGTGATCGAGGGGCTCAAAACCTCGCTCGACGTGGAAGCGGGAGGTGATCTCGCGGAGCGTCTCGCCGCGCTCTACGACTACATCGCCGAGCGCTTGACCCACGCCAATGCACTCAACAACGCGGCTCCGCTCAACGAGGCGGCGGCACTCCTGCGCACGATTCGTGACGCCTGGGCGGAGATGCCGGAAGAGGCGCGGCGCAAGACCTATGGCCGGTAGCATGTGATGAACAGCACTGGGTCCGACTCCCCCCATCCGCCTGTCGTTGCCCTGCGCCAGCAGTGTGAAGCGCTTCTCAACGCCGTTGAGCGTAACGCATGGGAAGAGGCCGAAGCAGTCGCCCGCACGTTACTGCCACTCGTCGAGGCCGATCGCCAAGCCGCCGATAACGTGCAGGTCGATCTCGCGGCGCGTCAAGAGACCCTCACAGCCGCGCTGCACGCGCTTGAAGCGGCGCGGATCCACATCGAACCGGCGTATCAGAGCCTCCAAAAGCTCCTCAGAGCCTGGCACCTCCTGCCCACCGATTCATCATGATCCCCCCCGATCTTGCGGCACGGGTTCGGCTGCTCAACCTCGAGATGGTGGCGCAAGAGTCCGCGACACCCAGGGTTGAAGCGCTCCATCGCATTGCCCCCGTCACGCCCGCCGCACGGGAACTCCCCGCTGAGCTCCAAAGCGGGCAATATTTCCGCGCCACGATCACCCGTCCGCTGCCGAATGGCACTTTTCTTGCGCTCGTTGCCGGTCAAGAGGTGGCGCTCGCGATGGATCAACCGCGCAAGAGTGGCGACACGCTCGAACTGGTCGTTGTCCGGCGGGAGGGGAACCAGGTGTGGGCGCGCGAAGCGGCAAGCGAACCGGGACATGCTGCCCCGCCGCCCCCCAGCAATTCGGCCGTGCAGACCCAACTTTCGCAAACGGCTGCGCTCATTCGCCAATTGATCACCGCAGCCTCTCCTCCTTCGCCGCTGCCGGTGTCGGTCGCCCCACCTGCCCCTGCTTCGCCGCAGCCCCAGCCCGTCGCGCCCCCTGCCCCTGCACCCACGCCATCGGTGCCGAGCGCGACCCCTCCCCCCTCCCTCTCCGTCACCGAACCCGCGAATCTCCTCATGGAGGGCGCTCACCCCCCGACCACCGAGTCCGCCCCGGAACTGCCCTCGCCGCGAGAGGCGAATCGCCCACCGAGCCCACCACTCGCGCGTCGCGATGAGGCGGTGGCGCTCGGAAGAAACAACAACCTCTCGAATCCCGCTCCGCCTCTTGCCGTTCGCGCGACATTAAGCGCGCTTGACCCCATTTTTGCACAGCGCCAGGCGCCGCTCCTTCCGACCCAACTCGCCGATACGCTGCGCCGTTCGGGGCTCTTTTACGAGGCGCATCTCGCCGAGTGGGCGCAAGGGCGTTACCCGCTTGCTGAACTGCGCGCTGAGCCGCAAGCAAATATCCCGACAACAACGCGCCCCTCGCTGTCGGAGACCACCGCAATCGCCACGTTGGGCGGGAGTGTCGCGCCCTGGGTCTCTGGAGTGCGGGAGCCTCTTCCGCGGGTCACCCCGACCGACAAAATCGTCACCCTGGTCCAGCGCCTTTTGGGGATCACCTTCGACGCAGAAGCGCAGGAGCCGACACAGTCGGTCCGCGAATCGCCACACAGTGGGGGGGCACAACCGCCGCAACCGACAACAGCGCCTACTTCAGCTTCAACGTCAGCCTCAGCCTCAGCGTCACCGATCCCCGATCGGCTCGTCCCCTTGGTCCAGCATCAGCTCGACGCTCTGGCCCAGGGGCGCGTCGACCTCCTCTTCTCCCCGTGGCCGGGGAGTAACGTGCGGTGGGAGATCAGCGACGAAGAGGGCGGCGGAGCAGCGAACGCCTCGGGTGACGACAGGGACGCGAGGCGCTGGCAGTCGCGGGTCACGGTCCATTCGCCGCTTTTGGGAACGGTCGCGTTCTGGTTGTCGATCGCCCCGAGCGGCATCGAGGTGGCGATTGCCGCTGACTCCCCAGAGACCCGAGCGCTCCTTGAGCAGCGCTCGCGGGAACTGCTCGACGCCTTCGCGGCCGATCGTTTGCCGCTCACCCAATTGACGTGGCGCCCCGCCTCGGCGATTGAACCTCCCCACCATGACCACCCCTGACGAGCAGCCCCCCCGAACGCCCCCCCCCGCCGCGGTTGCGCTTCGCTACGAGACTGGCGATGTCGCCCCCCGAGTCGTCGCGAAAGGGAGAGGAGTGGTTGCCGCGCAAATCATCGAAAAGGCCAAAGAGGCGGGCGTCTATGTCCATGAGTCGCCGGAGCTCCTGAAGCTCTTGATCGGTCTCGATCTCGACGCACGCATTCCCCCTGAGCTCTACGTCGCGGTCGCTGAGCTCCTCGCGTGGGTCTATCGCCTCGAACAGGAAAAAAAGGGTAGCGGCACAAAATTGTGATATAAATCGCCCTATCCTCTTCGACTCTTCTCGATGCCGTGACCGTGATGCGTCCCCCTCAAGAACCGTTGCGTCTGGTCGATTTTGACCGCTACGCGGAACACATCGTCACCCACCCCAAAGAGGTCGACTTCATCCTGCGCAATTTGTGGCAACAACGGACCAATCTCGGGCTCTTCGTCCACCAGCACTACCTGATGCCGACGACGATCATTGGGGTCGATGAAACCCACCTCTTCCTCGACGTTTGCCGTGACGAGACCATGAACCAAAAGGCGGTCAATCACCCAGCGGTCTGTCAAGGAAAGCTCGACGGGGTGCTGACACAGTTTGCGGTGGAGACGCTCTCCCTGACCCTCTTTCAGGGCTCCCGGGCGTTTCGGGCGCCCCGACCCAACGCCATTCTTCGTTTGCAACGACGGGAGTACTTTCGCGTCCACATCCCGCTTTCGCACCATGTCGTCTGTAAAGTGAACACTGCACCGCCCGGCGCGCCTCCGCACCTCGTCCCTTTTCGCGTGCTGGATGTAAGCAACGGGGGGCTGGCGATCTTGATTCCCCCGGCATCGATCAAGGTGACACCGGGGCAGGTATTTCCCGACTCGATTTTGGTGGTCCCCACTACGGAACCGATCGCTGTGACCCTTGAGGTGCGAAACGTCTACCACGTGACGAACCGCTTGGGACAATACGTCGAACGGGCGGGCTGCCGCTTTGTGAACTTGCCCCCCGCTGTCGAAAAGGCGCTTCAGCGTTACATCTTCACCGTGCAGCGCGAAATGCGCCTCCACGCTGAAGGGTAAGGCTAAACCGGCATGTTCATGATCTCTTGGTAGGCGCTCACCAAGCGGTTGCGCACCTGCACCATCTGGTTGAACGAGAGCGACGCTTTCTCAAGGTCCACCATCACGTCAGCCAAATTGACGCTGGGGTCGCCTGCAACGAAGCGCTCCGCCTGCTTGTTCGCTGTGGCCGACTGAGCGCTCACCTCTTTGAGCGCCTGGTCGAGCACCTGGGCAAAATCGGTCGTTTCCGGTCTCTCTGGCCGCCCGCTCGGCGCCCCGTTGGCGAGCGCCTGAGCCTGCTGCATCTGCGCGAGCAACTGGTTGATCGCGTTTGTATCCATTATGCACCTCCTGACGACTCGGGGATCTCAAACCCCGCTTCACGGTATTTGCGCAACCGGTAGCGTAACGTCCGTTCAGGCAATCCCAGGCGCTCCGCAGCCCGTTTGCGCGATCCCCCCTCCTCGGCAAGAACCCGCAAAATCTGTTCCCGTTCCCAGTCGCGTAACGATACCTCACTTTCCCATTTTTCTCTACCCCCCGCGCTGACGCTTTGTGGGGTATCGCCCGCTCGCGGGAGAACCGGTGCTGTTTCACTCGCGCGTCGCTTCTCCTCCTCAGAAAGCGGCAAGCAGCTCAAAAGCGTTGCCGCATCGATTTCCGTACTGGGCGCGAGGATGAGCGCGCGTTGCATCGTGTTGTGGAGCTCGCGGACATTGCCCGGCCAAGAATAGCTTAGCAAAATTCGTTCCGCTTCAGGGGTGAGTGCAGGCGTTGGCCGTTGCCACTCCGCCGCTTGCCGGGCGAGAAAATGGCGCGCGAGCGGCAGAATATCGGCCGGGCGGTCGCGAAGCGGCGGAATCGTGATCGGAAAGACGTTGAGGCGATAGAAGAGATCCTCGCGGAATCGCCCCGCCGCGACCTCGTCGTGAAGGTTGCGGTTGGTCGTGGCGATCACCCGCACATCGAGCGCGATCGCCTTTTTGCCCCCCAGCCGCTCGACCTCGCGCTCCTGAAGAACGCGCAAGAGCTTCGCTTGCAGCGCAAGCGGCATCTCGGAGATCTCATCCAGCAGAATCGTCCCCCCTTGCGCTTGCTCGAATTTCCCTGGCTGGGCCTGCTGCGCGCCGGTAAACGACCCCTTCTCAAAACCAAAGAGGGTCGCTTCGAGCAGCGACTCGGGAATCGCCGCGCAATTGAGCGCGACAAACGGGCCTTTGCGCCGGTGAGAGGCAGCATGGATGAAGCGGGCAAAAACTTCTTTGCCAACGCCCGATTCGCCGGTCAAGAGGACCGTGGCGTCGGTTGCGGCAACCCGCTCCGCCAGCGCCCGCGTCGCCTGGCTCTTCGGGTCGGCGGCGATCAACGGGTGCTCCCCCGCCTCTTCAGCCCATCGGGCGTAGCGGCGAACGAGCGCAAGCAGTTGCGCGCTCTCAAAGGGCTTCAAGAGGAATTCGCACGCACCGCTGCGCATCGCGCGCACCGCGGACGGGACGTCGCCGTAGGCAGTCATGATCGCCACGGGGAGGTGCGGCAACTTTTGCCGGATCGCTTCGAGCAGCGTCAATCCGTCCATCGGCGCCATTTTGAGGTCGCTCACCACCATCGCGACGGCGTGGTGCTCGAGGAGCTTGAGCGCCTCAGGTCCCGACGCGGCAACGAGGACCGGATAGCCGTGCGCCGAAAGGGTGAGCGCCACCGCCTCTCTGAGGTCAGGGTCATCTTCGACGATCAGAATCGGTAACACCGTCGGGTTCATCTGCTTTCTGTCACCGGCAACCGTACCGTGAACACGGCACCTTGGCTTGAGGAAGTGACTTCGATCGTCCCACCGTGGGCGGTGACCACCTCGTGCGCGATCGCAAGCCCTAGTCCCGTTCCGTCTGGGCGGGTGGTAAAAAAGGGGGTAAAGAGGCGTGCCCGCACCTCGTCAGGGATCCCGGGGCCGCGGTCGGCTACGGTAATCGTCCAGCTCGTCGCTGTCGCTTCAGCCCCCAACCCGATCCACGCTGCCGGGGAACCGCGCTGGACCGCGAACGCATTATCGACGAGATTACTCAATGCCCCCAAGAGCGCCCGCTCGTCGCCCCAGAGACGCGGCGCGTTCGCAGGGGGAGCGGCCAACTGCTCCAACATGACCCCTTGCGCCTCCGCAAGCGGCTCAATGTTCGCCCACAGCTGGGCGAAGAGGTGGTCGAGCGCGATCGGTTCGTGCGCACGCAGCCCGCCGCGGGCAAAGATGAGCATGTCGGCAATCAGCTCCTCCATGCGGCGCAACCGCGCTTTGATCCGGTCGATCCGTTCGCGCCGCTGCGCCTCATCGATTCCGGGAAGCGCGAGGTGGTCGAGAAAGAGGAGCGCCGCGGAGAGTGGGGTGCGCAGCTGGTGCGCAAGCCCCGCAACGAGCTCCCCCATCGCCGCGAGCCGCTCCTGCCGCGCGATCGCTTCGCGCAGCCGAACCGCCTCGGTGACATCCTGCACGACGACGATCTCTCCCCCCTGATCAGGGAGACGCGACCAGGTGAGCGCCACCCGCCGCTCGCCTCCTTCCTTCCGCCAGAGAAATTCGTCGGGCGAATCGGTGGGAAGGAGCTGCGCGGCAAAGGTGTGCCACGGGGTTCCCGCTGCGACTGCCTCGCCGAACCAGGCGCGCGCCGCGGCGTTGCTCTCGGTGATCACCTGGTCGCTACTAATGACCACAACCCCCACCGGCAACGCCTCCATCAGGACCTCGAGCCGTTCGGTGAGCCGCTCTGCCCGCGCCTCCAGTTGCGCGTACGCCTCGGTGAGGCGGTCTGATGCGCGCATGAATTCGGCGAATGCCGCCGCCAGCTGCTCGGGCGTCAGTCCCGTGGCCACAGAAGAGGGTTGGAGACTCTGTTCCATCGCGCTCATTGTAGCTGATCCCCCTACCGGCAACAATTGCCGGCGA
>NZ_BAAHXE010000047.1:0-11381 GCF_054657095.1 Hydrogenophilus islandicus
GTTTGCGTACGTTTTTGAGAGCAGAATGACAATGGATTACGATCGCGAGGTTGACGCCCGTGGACTCAACTGCCCGCTCCCCATTTTGCGGATGAAGAAGGCGCTTGCCGAGATGCGTTCCGGCGAGGTTCTGCGCGTGCTCACC
This sequence comes from Hydrogenophilus islandicus, assembly GCF_054657095.1. NCBI lineage: Bacteria > Pseudomonadati > Pseudomonadota > Hydrogenophilia > Hydrogenophilales > Hydrogenophilaceae > Hydrogenophilus > Hydrogenophilus islandicus. The sequence continues at coordinate 146 of NZ_BAAHXE010000047.1, forward strand.
ACCGACCCGGGTTCGGTGACCGATTTTACGGCGTTTGCCAAACAGTCGGGAAACGAACTCCTTTCAGTTACCGAGCGCGAGGATCGCTCGTTTGAGTTTTTCGTCAGGCGCCGGTGAGCGTTTTGCTCTGCTAGAGCTACGTTGCCCCCACGAAGGCCGCGCGAAGCCCCGAGATCAACATCTGTACCGCCATTGTGGTGAGGATGAGGCCCATGAGCCGCTCCATCGCCGCCATGCCTGCCTTGCCAAGCTTTTTCGAGATCCGCTCGCCGGCAAGAAGCGCCACGGTGTTGATCGCCACGGCAGCGACAATCGCGCCGACCAACGTCGCGGGATCAGCCCCTTGACGCGAGGTGAGGAGGACAGTCGCCAGTGCCGCGGGACCAGCGATCATCGGCACTGCAATCGGGACGATGAGGGGCTCCTCCTTGCGCAGCGCCTCTTCGCTCGCAGGGGCTGGAGAGGGGAAGACCATGCGCAGCGCGATCAAGAAGAGGATGAGGCCACTCGAAATCTCGAGCGCGGCTGGGGTGAGGCGTAGGGTCGAGAGGAGCCAGTCGCCAAACAAGACGAAGAGGATGAGGAGGAGCGCGGCGATGAGGTTTTCGCGGATGATGATCCGCGGGCGTCGCTCCGGGGGGACGCCGCGGAGCAGCGAGATAAGGATCGGGATGTTGCCCACGGGGTCGAGCAGGATCAGAAGTAGCAGCAGAAGCGAGAAGAGGTCATTCGACATGGTTGCGGGAAATTTGCCTCTGGCTCAGTGGAGTTGAGGGGGAGTCAACCGCACGACGCTGGAAGAAAGCTCCGGGCGGTTGCCCCCTTTTTCGCAGTTCATGTACAAAAGATGCTCGCGCGTTACTGGCGGGTGAGGCGTACGAGCTGAGCTTCCAGCTGCTCTTTTTCCGTACGATACCGCTCCAGCCGTTCGCGCTCTTGCGCGACCACCGCCGCAGGCGCCCGCTCAACGAACTGGGGATTCGCGAGTTTCCCTTGCGCGCGGGCGATCTCCGCGGTGAGGCGCTCGATCTCCTTAGCAAGCCGTGCCCGTTCGGCGGCAAGGTCCACGGTGACATCGAGCATCCATTGGCCGCCGGCGGCCACCGCGATCGGCGCGAGGCGCTCTTCGGGAAGCCGTTCGACGACCCGCACGGCTTCGACGCGCGCAAGCGCTTCGATGTAGGGGGCGTAGCGGGCGACGCGCTCGGGGGCAACACCGCAGACCAGGAGCGGCACCCGCTCTCCGGGTTTGAGCCCCATTTGGGTGCGGATGCTGCGCACTTCAGTGATGATCGCCTTGAGGTCGGCGACCTCCGCCTCAGCGGCCGCGTCGATGCGCTCCGTCTGGGCCACCGGATAGGGGGCCAACATGATCGAGTCGGCGACCTTTCGCCCCACCTTCGGTGCGACCGCCTGCCACAGCGTCTCAGTGATAAAGGGAATCACCGGATGGGCGAGGCGCAGCGTGGCTTCCAGCACCGCAAGGAGCGTCTGCCGCGTCGCCTGCTGCGCTGAAGCGTCCCCATTTTTGAGCTGCACTTTCGCAAGTTCCAGATACCAGTCGCAATATTCGTCCCAGACCAATTCGTAGAGGGTCCGGGCGAGGAGATCGAACCGGTAATCGTTGAGGTGGCGGTCGGCCTCGAGTTCTGCACGCTGCAGGCGCGAGACGATCCAGCGGTCGACGAACGAACGGCCGGGGAGGGTGTCGCCCTCTCTTGACGGAAGGGGTGCTGCCTCGTCGCCGCAGTTCATCAGCACGAAGCGGGTGGCATTCCACAGCTTGTTGCAGAAGTTGCGGTAGCCTTCGCAGCGGTTGAGGTCAAATTTGATGTCGCGGCCGGGGGAGGCGAGGCTGGCGAAGGTAAAGCGCAGCGCGTCAGCCCCAAACGCCGGGATGCCGTTGGGGAACTCTTTGCGGGTGCGCGCCGCGATTGCGTCGGCCTGTTTCGGGTTCATCAGGCCAAAGGTGCGTTTCGCGATGAGCGCCTCGAGCGTAATCCCGTCGATGAGGTCGATCGGGTCAAGCACGTTCCCCTTCGACTTCGACATCTTCTGCCCTTCGGCGTCGCGAATGAGGCCGTGGACGTAGACGTCGCGAAACGGCACTTTGCCGGTGATGTGGGTGGTCATCATCACCATGCGGGCGACCCAGAAGAAGATGATGTCGAATCCGGTGACCAGCACCGAGGAGGGGAGGTAGAGGTCAAGCGCCGGGTTCGACTGCTGTGGGTAGTCAGGCGTCCAGTCGAGGGTCGAGAAGGGCCAGAGCGCGGATGAGTACCAGGTGTCGAGCACGTCGGGGTCGCGACGGAGCTTCCCTCGGTAGCCGTCGGCGGCAGCGAGCGCCGCCGCTTCCGCCTCGTCGTGGGCGACCCAGAAGCGGGGGTTTTCAGGGCCATCCTCTTCGGCGTACCACGCCGGGATCTGGTGCCCCCACCAGAGTTGCCTGGAGATGCACCAGTCCTGGATGTTGGTGAGCCACTGGCGGTAGGTGTTGGTCCAGTTTTCCGGGATGAAGCGGATCGCGCCGCTCTCGACCGCCTCGAGCGCTTTTTGCGCAAGCGACCGGCCGTCGGGAGCGGGTTTGGTCGTTGCGACGAACCACTGGTCGGTGAGCATCGGCTCAAGCACCACGCCAGTGCGGTCCCCCCGCGGGATCATCGCGCGGTGGGGCTTCACTGCAACGAGCAGCCCTTGCGCTTGAAGCGCTTCGACGACCCGTTCGCGCGCGACAAAGCGGTCGAGCCCACGGAACGGTTCGGGGACGTTGTCGTTCAGGTGGGCGTCGAGCCGCATGATGTTGATCATCGGGAGACCATGCCGCTGCCCGACGGCAAAGTCATTGAAGTCGTGCGCCGGGGTGACTTTGACGCAGCCGGTGCCGAAGGTGGGGTCGACGGCGGCGTCGGCGATGATCGGGATCGATCGGTCGGTGAGCGGCAGGCGCACCCTTTTGCCGATCAGGTGGCGGTAGCGTTCATCTTCGGGATGGACCATCACCGCGGTATCGCCAAAGAGGGTCTCGGGACGGGTGGTGGCGACGACAACCCCTTCCACGCCGTCGATTGGGCCGTCGGCAAAGGGGTAGCGGATCGACCAGAGAAACCCCTCCTCCTCTTCTGCGCTCACCTCCAGGTCAGAGACGGCGGTTTTGAGTTTCGGGTCCCAGTTGACGAGCCGCTTGCCGCGGTAGATCAGCCCTTCGCGGTAGAGTTTAACGAAGGTTTGGATCACGACGCGGCTCAGCCCTTCGTCCATGGTGAACCGTTCGCGGCTCCAGTCGGCCGATGAGCCGAGGCGCCGCATCTGTTGGGTGATGGTGCTCCCGGAATAGGCTTTCCACTGCCAGACCCGTTCGAGGAACTTCTCGCGTCCCAGCTCCTGCCGGGTCAGCCCCTCCTGCTCGAGGAGCCGTTCGACGACGATCTGCGTGGCGATCCCCGCATGGTCGGTCCCCGGTTGCCAGAGTACGTTGTCCCCACTCATTCGCCGCCAGCGGATGAGGGTGTCCATGATCGTCTGGTTGAAGCCGTGCCCCATGTGGAGCGTCCCGGTGACGTTGGGCGGGGGCATCAAGATGCAGTAAGCGCGCGATTTGTTCGGGTCGAAACCGGCCTTGAAGTAGCCCGCTTCTTCCCAGTGGCGGTAGAGCGGTTGTTCGATCGCTGCGGGGTTGAAGCTCTTCTCGAGTTCCATCGTGGTTCGCGTTGTTTGGGAAAAGGTCAATTATAGCCGTTCGCGTGCGCGCCGTTTTTGCCCGAGCTCCCACTCGAGGCGCGTGATCACCCGCTCGGTGAGCGCTTCGAGCTCTTCGTGGACGAGCTGGGGAATCCGCTCCGTGAGCCAACGGGTCAATTCCTGATCTTCAGGGAGTACAGCGGGAGGGTCGACCGGCTGGGAGGGTGCTTCATGAAGCGGGGGAGCAGCGGGGCGGGGTTCCTCCTCGAGCGGAGGGGGGGCAGGGGCTTTTTCGGTGAGAACGGGAAGGGCGTCGAGTGGTACCGGGGGAATCAGCTCGGCGTTGTGCTGCGGGTGAGCGTGAGCACTCTCTTCAGTAAAGGGGTCATATCCCTGGGGGAGCCCTCTGAGCCTGTCGCGGTGGTTCATCAGCTAGCTCCTTTGGCAACATCGACAAGGCAACCGAGTTGCTGGTAGCGGCGGTAGCGTTCGCGCGCGGGGCGCTTCTCCGCTTCGCTCTGGCCGATCACCTCGAAGAGCCACTCACACGCCGGCAGGGGCTCGACGAGCGACCGGGCGATCTGAACCCATACTGGCCGGGGCGTCGGGGGAAGTTCGGGGGGAAGGAGGAGAACGATCGGCGTCTCGGCGGCGAGCGGATCGGTGGCGCGCACATTGGGGAGGAAGCTACCGGGGCGCGCTTCCCATAGCGCTTTGCTCACCGCCGCGGCAAGCGCCTCGTCTTCAACCCGAAGGGCGACGGGACGGCGGCTCTTGTAGGCACGCTCGGTAAGGCGGACCGCCGTCGCGATGACGTCGGGTTGGTCAGGAAGGAAGCGGACCCGGCAGCTCATCGGTCGCGTCAATCGGCCGCTGGCGGTTCTTGAAGCGCCGCATCCGGGGGTGAAGTGGGGGCGTCACCTTGGACGCTTTTTGCCGCTTCGCTGATGAGCCAGTGGGTCAGCAGCGGCACCGGGCGCCCCGTCGCCCCTTTCTTCTCGCCACTTTGCCACGCGGTGCCCGCGATGTCGAGATGGACCCAGGGGGTCCCTTCGTCGATGAAGCGGGCAAGGAAGGCGGCGCCGGTGATCGAACCCGCCTCTCTGCCGCCGGAGATGTTGGCGACATCGGCAAAGCGGCTCTTCAGCAGCTCCTGGTACTCATCCCAGAGCGGCAAGGGCCAGGCGCGGTCGAACGCCTGGTTTCCTGCTTGTTGCAGCGCGGCAACGAGCGCGTCGTCGTTCCCCATCAGGCCCGTCGCCTCTTTGCCCAGCGCGATGATGATCGCACCGGTGAGGGTGGCGACGTCGACGACCTTTGCCGGCTGGTACTCTTTTTGGACGTAGGTCAGTGCATCACAGAGAATCAACCGCCCTTCGGCGTCGGTGTTGAGGATCTCGACCGTCTTTCCAGAGAGGGTCGTGACGACGTCCCCGGGGCGGGTTGCTGAGCCGCCCGGCATGTTTTCAGTGGCGGGGATGACCGCGACGAGGTCGATGGGGAGCTTCAGTGTCGCGACCGCTTTCACCGTCCCCAAGACGGCGGCGGCACCACACATGTCGTACTTCATTTCGTCCATTTGCGCGCCGGGTTTGAGGCAGATGCCGCCGGTGTCGAAGGTGATTCCCTTGCCGACGAGCGCAATCGGTCGCCGGTCACCTTTTTTGGCGCCGCTGCCGCGGTATTCGAGGACGATGAATTTGGGCGGCCGTTTTGCGCCGGCAGCAACGGCAAGAAACGCCCCCATGCCGAGTTTTTCGGCCTCTTTCTTGTCGAGCACCCGACACTTGAGTTCGTGCGTCTTCGCCAAGGCTTCAGCCGTCTCAGCCAGGTATTCCGGCGTGCAGACATTGGCGGGGAGGTCGCCGAGGCGCCGAGCAAGGAGCACCCCTTCGGCGATCGCCTCGCCCTCGTGGACGGCGGCGAGCAGCTCGTCCGTAACCGCTGCGGGAACCAGGTGTTCGATCCGGTCTGCCCCCTTCGGTGTTTTGGCTTTGGCGGCGTTTTCCCCGAGGGTGGCATCGTAACGGTATTGCGCTTGGGCAAACCAGAGGGTGAGGAGCCGCAGCCGCTCGGGGAGCGCGATGCCGGGTACATCGACGGCGGCGAGCAGGTGTGCCGCCGACCCCACCGGGCCGTTCGCCAACGCAGTGGCCACCGCTTGTGCCGCTTTTGCCCACTTCTGCGCAGTCAAGCGGCGTTTGTCGCCTAATGAGACGATGAGGAGGCGCGACGCATGAAGGCCGGGGAGATCGGTGTAGCGAAAGAGGGCGCCGACGGTGTCGCGATCGACCTCTTGCGCCCAGAGGCGGGCGAATTGCCGTTTGGTCGCTTTGTTGAGCCGCTCGAGCAGGGGATCCTCTTCGTCGGCGAAGAGGGGGAGAACCAAGGTCGTCGCGGCAATTTTTTCGAAGGGTAGATCCGATATGGTAAATTTCATAGGTTACCGCTCCCGTGATCGTTATGAAGGTTTTCGACCGCTCCATTCTAGCCGAGATCAGCCGTTCGGCGCTACTCTTCGCCCTTGCGCTCACCCTGATTATCGCAGCGGTTTCGATGGTTCGCTTGTTGGGTACGGTCGCTGCGGGCGACCTCACCCCAGACCTCTATCTCCCCTATCTCCCGTGGGCGATCAGCGAGCGGTTGCCGCTCGTGATCACCGTGAGCGCTTTTGCCGCGGTGCTCGTTGCGGTCCAACGTTGGGTCCGCGATAGCGAGTGGGCGGTGTGGCGGTCGCTCGGGGTTTCGCGCGGCCGTTTCGCGCTCCCGTTGGGCGTTTTTGGTGTTATTCTGGGTCTGCTCCTTGCCGCCTTGGCCGCATGGCTCGTCCCCTTCGCGGAAAAAGAGAAGGATCTCTTGAAGGCCGTGGCCCATTCACGCGACGAGAGCGAAACCGTGGCGCCGGGGATTTTTCGCGAATCGAAGGACGGCCGCCGCGTCCTCTTTGTGGCGCCGAGCGACCCCGACGCGGTGGGGCTCTTCTTCCTGCGGCAGTGGCATGAGGGGCGTCAGACGGTGGTGGTGGCGAAAGGGGCGCGAACCGAGGGTCGTGAGGATGGGCGATGGGTGGTGCTGGAAGAAGGGCGTCGCTATGAGGAGGGGGAGTCGCCGTTGGCGTTTCGCATTGCCTCCTTTCGTGAGCAGGCGTTGTGGCTGACGCCGCCGCAGCCGATCTCGGAGGTGGAACGGATGCGGGCGGTCGCAACACCGCTTTTGTGGCAGCAGGCGGTGGCAGGGAACCGCGCGGCGGGGGGCGAGGTGGTGCAGCGGTTTGGGTTGCCGATCGCGGCAGTGGTGCTTGTTTTTCTGGCGCTCCCGCTTGCTGAGTCGGAGCCAAGGGCTGCGCGCGGGGTGAGTCTGCTGTTTGCGCTCCTCCTCTTTTTCGCCTATGTCAATCTGATCTCGCTCGCCCAGGCCTTTGTGGTGCGGGGGAGACTCCCCTTGTCGGTCGGATTTTGGTTGCCGCATTTCGTTTTTGCCGCAGTCACGGCGCTCCTTTTTGCTTGGCAGGCGAGGAGGTCGCGGTGAGAGAAGCGATCTTGCTGCGCTGGTTGGCAGGCAGCGTCCTTCGGGGGACGCTCTTGATGATGCTTGCGTTTGGCGGACTCCTCCTCTTTTTTGACTTTTTGGATGCGCTCGATCGCTTGGGGAAACCGGGATGGGATCTCACGCGGGTGGTGGGGTACGCCCTGTTGTTGCAGCCCGGCCGCTGGTATGAGGTCGCGCCCGTGGCGCTCCTCGTTGGGACGCTCTTGGCGTTGGCGCAAATGGCGCGCTATTCTGAGTTGGCGGTGCTGCGCGCCTCTGGTCTCTCCCCGTTCGGGTTGTGGCGGCGCATTGCGGTCGCCGCGCTCCTCTTCGCCGCAGCGACGATGGCGCTTGGGGAGTGGGGGGTGCCGAAGAGTGAGCGGATCGCGCGGCAGTGGGAAGATGGCATTGGGATTGCTGACCGCACGGCTTCGAGCAAAGCGCGTGGCCTTTGGGTGCGCGATGGGGATCTTTTTGTCCAGATCGGGGCCGTGCGCGACGACCAGACGATCGCTGAGGTCTGGTGGTATCGCTTGCGCGGCATCACTGAACCGGAGCTTGCGGCGATCGACTACGCCGAGATCGGTCACTACGACGGCGAAAAGGGCGGCTGGCGCTTTCCCTCGGTCTCGCGGCGCGTCTTTTCGGAGCGGGAGGTGCGCTCCGAGCGCTTGAGCGACACCTTTTGGCGAAGCGACCTCACCCCAGAGACCCTCGCGCTCCTCTGGGTTGAGCCGCAGCGGATGAGCCTAGCGGTGTTGGGGCGCTACATCCGCTTTCTCAAGCAGAATGGCGGCGAAAGTAAACCTTTCGAAGCGGCCTTTTGGCGTAAGCTCTTTTTGCCGCTCACCATGGTGGTGATGGCGACGCTCGCGATTCCCTTTGTGCTCACGCACAGCCGCACCGCGGTGTTGGGGGTCAAGCTCTTTGCCGGGACGATGCTGGGGGTGGTCTTCTTTTTGCTCACCCAACTATCGGATCGGATCGTTGCGATCTGGGGGGTCTCGCCAGTTGTTGCGGCACTGCTACCCGCGATCTCCTTCACCGCTTTGGCGATTCTCCTCTGGTGGCAGGTGGAGCGGAGGTAAATAAAAAGCCCGCACGCGGCGGGCTTTGGGTGGTTGGCTTGTCCGTTCGCAAGCGGTTGCGCCGCGGGGCGAAGCCAACGAGGGTCAGATGGCGCGCGACGCTTTTTGCGCTTTGGCGCCGACGAGCTCCTTGATGCGTGCCGCTTTACCGGCGCGGTCGCGCAGATAGTAGAGTTTGGCGCGGCGCACGTCACCCCGACGAACGACGGTGATCGATTCGATGAGCGGCGAATAGAGTTGGAAGGTGCGTTCAACCCCGACACCGGAGGAGATCTTGCGCACGATAAAGGAGGAGTTCAAACCGCGATTGCGTTTCGCGATCACCACCCCTTCGAAGTTCTGGATCCGGGTGCGGTTCCCTTCGACGACGCGCGTGGCGACGCTTACCGTGTCCCCGGCGCGGAAGTTGGGAATGGTCTTGCCTTGGGTGAGACGTTCAATCTCTTCGCGTTCGAGTTGTTCCAGCAGGTTCATCATGGCTCCTTTCGACCTCTTGCCCAGAGCAACCCGGAGGTTGATGGCGCAGTGAAAAGCAAAATTATGCCATGAAGAGGGAGAAAAAGGAAGGGGCCAGGGCCATCGCATTTACCTCCGAGGGGAGAGGCCGAGCGATGAAGCGCGGTAGTCTGGGAGGCGCTCAGCGGTTTTGCGTCGGGAGCGCAGGCCCCGTTTGGCGTACTGGGCATCCTGACGCAGCAAGGCAAGAGCGAACTTGCGCAAACGGGGCGAGAGGCAGCAAATCGCCTCTCTCTCGGGTCAAGGCAAGGTTCGGAACGCAAGCTGGGTTACAGCGTTTGCGCTTTGCCGGCGGGGCGTCTTGGTAAAGAAGTCGCTTTGTGGTTGAATGTCTGCCCTCATCGGCAGCACCGCCAGAAACTTGCCCGCGAGTTCCCTGTCGGTAGAATCTCCTCGCGTCTGCCACATCGCCAGGAACTGCTCCCGGCTGAAGGTGCGGTTGCCCAGGCTCGGGTCGGCAAGCCACACGGTGTCGGCGCTGATGCCACGCAGCACGCTAAAGTGGTCGTCCTTGCGGTACTTGACGTAGACGATCACCGGCATCTTGAGCCGCGTCAGTTGCTCCCAACTGGCGGCGAACCCTTGGGCCTTGAAGCCAAACTGCGGCAGGGCACGCGCCATATCCGCAAAGCTCGCCCGGCCGTCGCCCTTGTCCATCGCCTTGAGCAGAGTTTCCTCGGTCACATTCAGCCCATAGTAAGCGTTGAGCAGCGTCGCAAGCGACGCCGCACCGCAGGAGTAGTCGAGGTCCTGTTTGACGATTCTCTCATCGCGCAGCCGCTTCCAGCTCTTCACGGGGATGAGGCCGTGCGCGGAGTGGGTGACCAAGAGCACCCCTTCGGTATGCGCTGCCTCGGGTGACGCCGCTGAAGCAAGCGCGTGGGCAGCAAGGATTGCAGCAGCCAAAATGGGACGGGCGATCATGGCAAGCTCACCCGCCCCCTTACGATTCTGTGGGCAGTGGTGCGAACCCAAGCATACCGAGCGCAAGCCCCAGCACCGCATAGACCAGCCCGGCGGCCAGCATCGCCGGAATCAGACCGATCATGATGCCACCGAGACTGTAGCCCAAGCTGGCCTTGGGAATTGCGCCGGAGAGGGCGTTTGCGCCCACCCATATCGAATAGAGCCACAGAGGGAGCGTCCAGAGGGGCGGCACACCCAGCGCCGTCAAACCGGCACCCAGCAGATCGGCCACCAGCCACGAGGCGGCGACCAGGTTGACCAGATCGCCCTCTCCGTCCCAACGGTCGCCCCGTTTCATCCACCATCTGAGAATGGCGACGATGACGAGGAAACTGACCCAGACCGCGGCAACGGCAAAAGGGATGACGAGCCACAGGGGCGGGGCGAGGTCATCTGGAAAACCAGCGCGCAAGCCAGGGTCGAGACCAACGAAGAGGCCGATGAGGGTGATCGCGGTGATCGATTGCCAGCGGGGGAAAGTGAAATGCGAGAAAGGGAGTTTGCGCAAGAGGAAGAGATCGAGGGCGGGGGAGAGGATGGTGCGGGGGGTCATGGGCGGCTCCTACACGGTTGGGGAAAAATGGCTCGCGACATGGAGCGCACATGGTCTTACTGCTCCGTCGGTTTTGCGTCTTTTTTCTGCAATCTCACCACGAAGTGGATATTATCGTGTCTGACTCCTTTTATTCGCGTATGAAAAATGGGTTGCATGGGTTGCGATTTGCCACTTTCGGTGACTGTGTGTGCCGTTAAGACTTCCTTGCGATCCCTGTGAGATAATATGCAAACGACATGGCAGCAACGAAAACCCCAGTAGAAATAAAGTCCCAATTCGGATGCGTTTCAAATTCAGGAAAAAGTAGTCTCACTGCAAGAACTGCTAACGCTGCAAAAAATAATGAAATGACGAATCGTTTCATGGCGAATCTTTGCGCTTGCGAGAAAAAAGTTGGTGGCTCCGTGAGGGCCACCAACAAAAAAATTAGCGACCCAAATTTGTCGTCATACGCTTCTCTTAGTCTCTTTTACCAGCCCCAGCGCATCCCCGCGGACCCAACTACCGTGCCGGTGATGCCGGCGACCCATTTGTTGGGTGAAAATGATAGCACACCACCGACTGCACCGTAACCGATAGCACGTGCTTGATCCCTCCAGGAGAAGTTGGGTGTTCCATAGTTTGTAATTGCATAACGCAAACCACTTGTCACGCCACCGATTGCCGCGCGTGCAACCCACGGTGCCAACGCCCCCTCCGTCTCCTTCATCTCCTGCTCGGAGAGCGCCGCGAGTTGCATTGGCGCGGCATCCTGCTCGAACAGGGCTTGCAGGTCGGTCTCAGCGAACGCGGCCACAGGCTGCGTGGCGATGCCCTCGACCTGAGCTTCAGCGGCGTAAGCCTGACCGGAGAGCATCCCGGCGGCGGCCAAAGCAAGAATAGCATGCTTCAGTTGCATAGT
>NZ_BAAHXE010000048.1:0-9673 GCF_054657095.1 Hydrogenophilus islandicus
TCACCGGCGAGAAAAAATGGGTACAATTGCGCATCGCGCCCAGGTGGCGGAATAGGTAGACGCACTGGATTTAGGTTCCAGCGCCGCAAGGCGTGCGAGTTCGAGTCTCGCCCTGGGCACCACGACGCACGCGACCGCCTCGCTTACTACTCCCCCCAATGTTCAGCGATTTCACGCCAAAACCAGCGAAGCGCGGCGTCGAGCGCGCGCTCTGCATCGGGCGAGAGGGGCGCGGCGAAGGTGAAGCGGTAGGCGGGTATCGCGATGAGCCAGAGGGTTGCGGGAAGCGGAATCGCGAGAAGCTGCGCGGCGGCAAGGAGCGCCTCGGGGGTCACCCGGTGGCTGCCGACGCTCGCAAGAAGCGCTTCCGGCGCCGCGTTGTCGGGGGTGAGCGGGCGGGTGACCAGCGACAAGGGTTCGGCGGAAAGGTGGTACGGCGACGGCGAAGCGCTACGCTCTTCGCAGGCGCAGGGGAGCGCTTGGAACGCATCGACGAGGTAGATCGCGCGCCGGCCGGCGAATAGGGTCGCCGTCTCGGGCCCCCACTGGAGTTGCCAATGGGTGGCGATCGCCTCTTGCCAAGGGCTTGGAAGGTGGCGCTTCGTCTCCTCGATCGCCGCGATGAAGCGGGCGCCGACCGCGTCGTCGCCGCGCAGGTCGTTGCCGCACGCGAGCACCAAGATCGCCCCCGGCGGTGGGGCGGGGCGGGAAGCGAGCGCGCGCAGCACCGCGTCGTCGCCGGCGGCCTTGGGGCGCTCCGCCATGCGCTACGGCCGCGCGGGCAGCGTGGGGCGCTCGACCCTGCCGTCACCGTTGCGGATGAGGAGGTCGAGCGGCTCTTCTGTTCCCTGGCGGTGCAACGAGAGGATGAGCGGCATCTGCCCGAGCGCGTGGGTCGCGCACGACAGGCAAGGGTCAAAGGCCCGCACCGCCACTTCGACGTGGTTGAGGAGCGCTTCGGTGAGCCTCGCGCCTGAGAGGAAGGTTTTCGCGACCGAGGTGATCGCCTGGTTCATCACGGCGTTGTTGTGGGTGGTCGAGACGATCAGGTTGCAGTAGGTGATGAGGTCGTCGTCGCCCACTTCGTAGTGGTGGATCAGGGTGCCGCGCGGCGCTTCGATCATCCCGATCCCGCGCGACTGCCGCTCGCCGTGTGCGCGCAGTTCCCCCCCTTCGAGCTCGCGGTCGGCAAGAAGGATCTCTAGGAGTTCCGCGCAGTGGAGCATCTCGATGAGGCGCGCCCAGTGGTAGCCGAGGGTGCTGTGGGCCGCAGCGCCGCCGTCGTAGGCGAGAAATCGCTGCCGCGCTGCTTCCGCCTTGGCGGTGGTGAGACGGTCGCAGTTGAGGAGGCGCGCCGAGGGGCCGACGCGGTAGAAGCCGTCGGGGATTCCGTAGGCTTTGAGGTAGGGGAACTTCATGTAGCTCCACGGTTGCACCGCCTCAGTAATGAGCTCTTCATACCGGTTCGGCGCAAAGCGGTCAATCAGAATCTGGTCGTTTTCGTCTTTGACCCGCAACAGGCCGTCGTAGAGGTCGAGCGTTCCGTCGGCGGCGGTGAGGGAGAAGGTCTTGGCGCGAAACGCGCCGAACTGCTCGTAGAAGCGGGCGTGTTCGGCAAAGAGGCGTTCGATCAGGGCTACTGCTTCTTCGCACCAGAGGCGGATCTGCGGCGCGTCGGCAAGGAGCGCCGTACGCTCGTAGCGGGTGAGGTTTTTGTGGACGCCGCCCGGAACCGAGCTGGTGCCGTGGATCCGCTTACCCGCGGTCGCTTCGATGCAGCGTTGGCCAAATTGCCGCACCAGAATCCCTTTGCGCGCCAGTGCCGGGTCAGCGAGCGCGAGGCCAACGACGTTGCGCCTTTTGGGGTCGGCGTCAAACCCCAACAGCAGATCGGGCGCGGCAAGGTAGAAGAAGTGGAGCGCGTGCGATTGGAGAATCTGCCCGTAGTGCATCACGCGCCGCATTTTCTCGGCGGTAGGAGGAAGCTGCGCCACGCCGACGATCGCGTCGAGCGCTTTCGACGCGGCGAGGTGGTGCGAGACGGGACAGATGCCGCAGAGGCGTTGGACGACGACTGGGGCTTCCCAGTAGGGGCGACCGACAATGAACGCTTCAAAGCCGCGGAATTCGACGATGTGCAGCCGCGCCTCGACCACCTCGCCGTCGTCGTTGAGCCAGATCGTCACTTTGCCGTGCCCTTCGACGCGCGACAGGGGGTCGATCGCAACGCGCCGCGTTGCCCCTTGTGGCAGCGATGGATGCGGGGGAACAGCTTGCGGGGTGATCGGGGTGGATTCGGTCGAGGGAATCGAGGCGCTCATCGGAACTCCAGAGGCGATTTTTCGTTAGTCGTAACGCAACATCGGGTAGGGGAATTCGGGTTCGCGCCCCACAAGGAGGTCGGTGAGGAAGCGCCAGATCACCTCCGCCGTCGGGGGGCAACCGGGGAGGTAGTAGTCGACTTTGACGATCTCGTGGATCGGGTGGACGTGTTCGAGTAGGAGCGGCAACTCGGGGTCGTTGGGGACGCGGCTTCCCGGGGCGAGGTGGCGGTCGCGCTCAAAGACGGCGGTGAGGAGCTCCTCGACGCGGTGCTGGTTGCGTTGCGCCGGTAACCCGCCGTTGATCGCGCACGCGCCGACGGCGACGAGCACCTTCGCCGCGCGGCGAAACGCGCGCAACACTTCGACATTCTCTGCGTTACACACCCCCCCTTCGATCAGCGCGACATCGCACGGCCCCACCGTTTTGAGGTCGGTGAGCGGCGAGCGGTCGAATTCTACCCATTCGACGAGCTCCAAGAGCCGCGTGTCGATATCGGCGAACGACATGTGGCAGCCGAAGCAGCCCGCAAGCGACGTCGTCGCGACACGCACTTTGCGGGGGGCAGTGGCTTGGGGTGAAGCGGTTTGGTTCATCGGTAGCGCTCTCGTTCACTCATGAGGGCAGGGGGGCGGTGGTCAAAACGGCGTTGGCCGATTGGTGTCGCGAACCCGACCTCTTTGAAGTTGAGCGCCCCGACCGGGCAGATGCGCGCCGCGTGGTCGGTCTCTGAGAGGGGGGTGTCGGCGAGACGCTCCGAGAGGCTGGTTGCCCGCAGCTGCGACCGGATGCCCCGCCCGCCGATGACGAGCGCCTCCTTTTTCTCTTTCAGGCTTGCGCGGACACAGAGGCCGCAGAGGATGCAGCGGTTGGGGTCGAGCCAGACCGCCGGGTGGGAGGCGTCGACCTTGCGCTGCGGATAGAAGGGGTCGAAGTGCGACGCCGTCATCCCGTGGGCGTAGGCGAGCGCCTGCAAGAGGCAGTCGCCGCTCTTTTCGCACCCGGGGCAGAAGTGGTTCCCTTCGGCAAAGAGGAGCTCGAGGAGGGTGCGGCGGACGCGGTGAAGGAGCGCACTTTGGCTCGTCACCACGAGGCCTGCCTGTGCCGGCAACGCACAGGAGGCGTGAAGACGCCCCCCGACCTCGACGACACAGAGGCGGCACGACCCGTGGGTCTTCATCTCTGGATGCCAGCAGAGGTGGGGAATGTAGCGGTTTGCGGCCAACGCCGCTTCGAGGACCGTCTGGCCTGGGGCAAAAGGGATCGCCTCACCGTCGAGGGTGAAGGTGTCGCGCGCCGTCAAAGGGGGAAGGGTCTCGGTCATGGCAACGGTTCCGCTGCAGCAACAGGTTGCTCAAATTGTGCGAGGTGGGCGTGGCGATCGTCGCGGCCAGTGAGCTGCCGGGTGGCGGCCAGCTCGCCGTCGAGCGAGAAGGCGGGGATGAAGTCGTGGGGCTGGAGCTGGGCGTCGAGCTCGGCGCGGAAGTGGGTGACGAGGTCGCGCACCGGGTTGCCGGCGCTCAAGCCAAAACCGCAGTTGCTCGCCAAGCGCATCGCTTCAAGCACCGGCGCGAGCCGCTCAAGGTCAAAGCGGGTGGCACGCGCCGCGGCGATCTTGTCAAAAGTCCGAGCGATCAGCTGGGTGCCGACGCGGCACGGGGTGCAGAAACCGCAACTTTCGTGGGCAAAGAAGTGGGCAAAGTGGCGGACGATCGCAATCGGATCGCGCTCGTGGTGAAAGACCATCACGGTGCCGTTGCAGGAGAGCGCCTCAAACGCGAGCGGCTGCTGGAGAGCCTCTGGGGTGGCCGGAAGGAGCGTTCCCGAGGGGCCGGAGACCTGGATCGCACGCGGGGGGGCAAGTGGTTGCGCGGTCGCGACGACCTCTTCGAGCGTGACGCCGTAAGGAAATTCGTAGATCCCCGGCTGCGCGACGTCGCCGCTCACGCAAAAGAGCTTCGGACCGGTGCTCTGTGCGGTACCCTGCGCGCGCCACCACGAAGCGCCGTTTGCGACGATTGCCGCGACCGCAAAGAGCGTTTCGACGTTGTTCACGACTGTCGGGTGGCCGAGGTAGCCGGAGGTCACCGGGAAGGGGGGGCGTACCCGCGGACGGCCGGGTTTTCCCTCGAGCGATTCGATCAGCGCCGACTCTTCGCCGCAGACGTAGGCGCCGGCGCC
Source organism: Hydrogenophilus islandicus (assembly GCF_054657095.1). Lineage (NCBI taxonomy): Bacteria > Pseudomonadati > Pseudomonadota > Hydrogenophilia > Hydrogenophilales > Hydrogenophilaceae > Hydrogenophilus > Hydrogenophilus islandicus. The sequence continues at coordinate 4,504 of NZ_BAAHXE010000048.1, forward strand.
GAGCGCGATGGTGAGAGAGAAGGGGGTGCCGGTCGGGGTGGGGATCGCTGCGAGCTGCTCGCGCCACGCGTCGCAAAGGGCAGTGAGGCGCGGCAGCAGGTAACGGTATTCGGCGCGGAGGTAGAGGATCGCTTGGCTTGCGCCGATCGCCCGCGAGGCAAGGACCATCCCGACCAAGAGGAGCTCGGGGTGGCGGGTGAGGAGGTAGCGGTCTTTAAAAGTTCCCGGCTCCCCTTCGTCGGCGTTGCAGATGAGGTAGCGCTCGCGATCGGCCGTTTCGCGGCAGTAGCGCCATTTTGTCGCCGTCGGAAATCCGGCGCCACCCCGCCCGCGGAGCTCAGCTGCAGCCACCTCAGAGAGAATCGCGTCGGGGTCGAGGCGCGTCGCCGCTGCAAGGAGCTGTTCGGCGTCGGCCCCTTCGGCCCAGGTGAGGAGCGGCCCACGGCGGTAGAGGGGGTTGGCAACCGCAAACCACTCTTCGGGCCAGTCACTTACTGGTACCCCCGCGGCGATTTTCGCAGCGATCGCTGCGATCCGTTCGCGGGTGAGATTCGGCAACGGCCGACCGTTGATCAGCGCAGCGGGCGCTTGATCGGAGAGTCCAGCGCACGCGGTCCACCCGACGTAGAGGCCATGTTCGTGCGCCACCTCGCCCGGTTCGATCTGAAACGCCGCGCAGAGCTCAGCGCAGAGGCGGTCGACGGCGCGGTGGTGGTCGACGATGTGGTCGACAAAGAAGAGTTGGTAGCGGGCAGCTGGGGCAGAGAAGAAGTGGTAGAAGGAGGCGGTGGCCGCCACTTCGCCTGGGGGGAGGCCAAAGCGGCGTGCGACCGCCTCGAGCGCTTGTGGCGCAAGCGGGGAACCGTAACGCTCCTGCGCGTCGTGAAGCGCGGCTAGGAGTCCTGGTGCGGTGCGTTGCCGTTCGCTGGGCATCGAGCGCTCCCGAAGCGGGTGGGTCAGGGGGGAGTTGGGTTGTGGCCCCTATGGTAGATTCCTACTTTAGCACAATGTAGGAGGTACGGAAGCGCGATGGCGCATGCAGAATCGCTGCTGGGGCTGTTGGTGGTCGATGACGAGGTTCGGTCGCTCGAGGCAATCGAGCGCACGGTGGAAGAGGAGTTCCAGGTTTTCACCGCCTCAGATGCCGCCGAAGCACGGGCAGTGCTTAGCGAATGGGGTGAGCGGGCGCCGATTGCAATTGTCCTTTGTGACCAGCGGATGCCCGGGGTTTCCGGCGTCGAATTCCTCAAGGAGGTGCGGGAGCGCTGGCCTGAGATGATCCGCATCATCCTCTCTGGGTATACCGACACCGAGGCGATCATTGCCGGGATCAATGACGCCGGCATTTGGCAATATCTGCTCAAGCCCTGGCAACCAGAACAGCTGCTTCTCGTGTTGCGGCGAGCGGCACAGCACTGGTGCCTGTTGCGTGAGCACGATCGGTTGTCCCAAGAGTTGCGGTTGGCGTCCCCCTACCTGACCGAGCAGGTGGCACAGAAGCGGGCAAGTGCGCGTCGCCGTCTAGGAAGCGAGGCGATCCTCTGTGCCGAGCAGAGCCCGATGGCGTCGATTCGCCAGTATATCGAGCGGCTGGCGGTGTACGATTTTCCCGTCTTGATCACCGGCGAATCGGGCGTGGGAAAGGAGATGGTGGCGCGGGCGCTCCACTACAGCAGTCCCCGTCAGCACGCTCCCTTTGTGACACAAAACTGCGGCGCGCTTCCCGATACGCTCCTCGAGTCGGAACTTTTCGGTTACCGCAAGGGGGCGTTTACCGGCGCGAACGAAGACCGAGCGGGTCTTTTTCAGCAGGCCGACGGTGGCACCCTTTTCCTTGACGAGATCGGCGACACCAGTCCCGCTTTTCAGGTGAAGCTCTTGCGGGTGTTGCAAGAAGGGGAGTTTCGCCCGTTGGGGGGGAGCCGAACGATTCGGGTCAACGTACGTGTGGTGGCGGCTACTAACCGCAACTTGGAAGAGGAGGTGCGCGCTGGCCGTTTCCGTGAGGACCTCTTCTACCGTTTGGCCACTTTTTCGCTCCATGTTCCGCCGTTGCGCGAGCGGGTCGCCGACATCCCAGTACTTGTCGACCATCTCGTAAAAGAGGCGGAACAGACCCTGAAAAAACCTCTCAAAGGTTTGACCGCTTCGTGTCTCGAAGAGTTGTGCCGTTACCCGTGGCCTGGCAACGTGCGCGAGCTTGCCAACGAAGTTCTTCGCCTGGCAGTGCTCTCTGAAAACGGCTGGTTACACGAGCGCGATTTATCGCCACGCGTCCGCTCCGCAACAGCTTCTGTGGCTAAAGGGCCGGTGGAAGTTGAGTCGATCCCGATTTCGAGCGGATCGACATTGCGTGCGCGCCTCGATGCGGTGGAGCGAAGGATCATCAGTGAGACGCTTGCCGCCCATCGTGGTAACTTGTCAAAGACGGCGCGGACGCTCGGTTTGTCGCGTTTGGGACTGCGCAACAAGTTGGTGAGGTTGGGGTTACCGGTCAATGGAGAGAGCGATGAGCGATGAGGTGGGGAAAAGAGCACGTGCTGGTGGGAGGTTGCATGCTCTCTGGTTACAGAGCGCCGGCTGTGGCGGCTGTTCGCAGTCGCTTCTCTGTTACGAACCCGATGACTGTTTTACCGCTCTTGAGGCGTATGGAATTGAATGGGTTTGGCATCCCGCCTTCTCCTTAGAAGGGGGCAAGGAGGCAATCGAGCGGCTTGAGGCGTGCGCGACCGGCGCGATGTCTCTCGACATCCTCTGCGTTGAAGGGGCAGTGTTGTTGGGGCCGCACGGCAGTGGGGCGTTTCACCGCTTGGGGGGCGGGCGCTCCTGTGCCGAATGGATCGAACGGTTGGCGAAGCAGGCGCGTTGGGTCGTGGCTGTAGGTTCCTGTTCGGCATGGGGTGGGTTTAGCGCCGCGTCACACGACCCGATCTGGCAGGCTTGTGGGCTGCAATACACCGAGAAACAAAAGGGTGGATTGCTAGGGTCGACTTTCCGCTCTGGGGAGGGTTGGCCAGTGATCAACCTCGCCGGTTGCCCGATCCACCCCGAGTGGTTGGTCGAATGGCTGGCGATGCTCGCTGCCGGCAGCGTCTCTCCGGGGGATCTCGACCCATGGGGCAGGCCTCGCTTCTATGCCCAGCATCTTGTCCACCATGGCTGCCCACGTAACGAATATTACGAGTTCAAGGCGAGCGCTGAAACGCTGGGGCAGCTCGGATGTATGATGGAGCACCTCGGGTGCAAGGGGACGCAGGCCCATGCCGACTGCAACCAGCGGCCTTGGAACGGTGTGGGTTCCTGCCTCAAAGGGGGGTTCCCATGTGTTGCCTGCACTGAACCTGGCTTCGAAGCGCCTGGCCATCCGTTCCAGGAAACGCCCAAGATCGCTGGCATTCCGGTGGGTTTGCCCACCGATATGCCAAAAGCCTGGTTCGTCGCACTCGCCGCACTTTCCAAGTCGGCCACGCCGCAGCGGGTGCGCCGCAATGCTCTGGCCGACCGAGTGGTGGAACTGCCTGGTCGTGCGGCAAAAGAGTCGAAGCGATGAAAAGGTTGCAGCTTGGCCCCTTCAACCGAGTGGAGGGGGATCTGGAGGTAACCCTCACGTTGGACAACGCCGGACAGGTGGTCGAGGCGAAGGTCAATTCGCCCCTCTTTAGAGGCTTTGAACGCATCCTCCAAGGGCGCTCGCCGCTTGACGCATTGACGATCGTGCCGAGGATTTGCGGCATCTGCTCAGTAGCCCAATCAATGGCGGCGGCGCACGCGCTTGCCGATTGGGCGGGGGTTACCCCGGCTCGCAATGGTGCGCTGGTGTCACAGATCGTATTGGCGGTGGAGAATCTAGCTGACCACCTCACCCATTTCTTCCTCTTTTTCCTCTCCGACTTTACCCATCCCGCCTACCGCGGCAGATCCTGGCACGACTCCTGTTGCGCACGGTACGCCCCTTACCGGGGAGAACGTTCGGCGCGCTGGTTAGAGGCGCGCGCCGAGTGGTTTCATGTGGTGGGACTTCTTGCCGGGCGCTGGCCGCACACGTTGGCGCTCCAACCGGGCGGTACGACGAGGGTGGTGGGCGCGGCGGATTTAGTACAACTGCGGCAGAACGTGCGGCGCATGCGTCGCTACCTTCAGGAGACGGTCTTTGCCGATGACCTGGAGGCGGTCTTAGCAATCGATGAAGTCGATGAGCTGATGGCCTGGGCAGAGGGGCGCGATGGTGACGCGGCTTTTTTCTTGCGCGTGGCGTTCGATCTTGGCCTCTTTTCGGTGGGGCGCTCCTACGACCGTTTTCTCTCCTACGGCGCCTACCGGGCCTGGCCAGGTGGTGTCTATCGTTTTAGTGAAGGAAAGGGGCAGACCGAGTCGCTCGATTTGGGGGCGATTCGCGAAGAGGTTGCGGCGTCGTGGCTCGGCGGGGTGGCAAGCCATCCCAGTCAAGGCGAGACGGTACCGTGGCTCGAACGTCCTGACGCTTACAGTTGGTGCAAGGCTCCGCGCTACTGCGATGAACCGTTCGAAACAGGGGCGTTGGCGCGAGCGGTCGTTGCTGGAGTGCCGCTTGCCCGGGCGATGGTGCGCTGCTGGGGCGGCAGCGCGGTGAGCCGGGTGGTGGCCCGGCTCTGGGAGTGCGCTCAGATCGTCTGCTGGGTGGAACAGTGGATTGAAGAGATCGATCCCAAGGCTCCTTTCATCGAGATGATGAGGTTTTCCGAGGCGGGCAGTGGAGTCGGTTTGGTGGAAGCGGCACGTGGCGCCCTTGGTCACTGGCTTGAAGTCAAAGGGGGGCGAATCGAACGGTACCAGATCGTGGCCCCGACTACATGGAACTTTTCCCCGCGTGACGCAGCTGGCTGTCCGGGGCCACTTGAGAAGGCGCTTGAGGGGTTGCTCGCAGGCGACGGGGCAATGCCTTGGGTGCATCACGTAGTTCGTTCGTTCGATCCGTGCATGGTGTGTACCGTGCATTGAGGAACAGTGATGGATCGGTACTCCGCAATTCGTGAATCGTCTGAGCGGCTGGCCGATGGGGCGGGCGAAGAACAGCTCTGGCTCGAAGTGGTGCGCAAGATGGATGAGGTCTATCAGGATCTCCTGCGCTACGAAGTCGAGCTGGAGATGAAGAATACAGAGCTTGAGGCCCTGCGTCAATTCTTCGCTAGCG
>NZ_BAAHXE010000049.1:0-6855 GCF_054657095.1 Hydrogenophilus islandicus
TGACACAGTCAAAGTAAGTGAGCGTTTGCGCGTAAAGGTCGGCGAACTCCTCGGCGGTGAGGCTGGCGATCAGGTACTTCTGGAAGGCATCAAAAAAGCCAAGCAGCGTCCCTTTGCCGGATTGCCGCTCTTCACGCAGCTGTTGTCCGACGATGTTGCGCAGAAAGCGGGTCCGTTTCGCAAGTTCCTGCGCAAGCGTCTCGGCAGTGAGGGAACACGGGAGAGAAAAAGCGAGAAATTGATCGAGGAGCGCCCAGACTGCGTCGGGGTTTTCCACCGGAGGTGTGTGGCGCAGCGCGGTGAGCACCACCGGCCGGCCCAGTTGCGCTTCGGCAACACGCTCGCCGTTGCGGTAAAGTCGAAATTCAAGGAAGTTGGTGAGGATCAGGTTGGGAAAGGTCTCCCGATAGCGCTTGAGCTGATCAGTACGTTCGATGTGGTCGAGCGACTCGGCTGTCGGGGGTTTGGCTTCGATGTAACCGACAATCCGCCGCTCGCCATCCCAGACGCGAAAATCGGGGTTGCCGGCCTCAGTCGGTCGCGGTTGGACGGTGATTTGGATGTTCTGCCGGCCGGTTGCTTTGGCGATCTCGTCGATCAACCGAACGAGCGTCGAGTAGAAACTCTCTTCGCGGGCGTCGCCAGGGCGATGGACGGCGGAGAGATCACGGAGATAGGCAGCGAAAAGCTTTGCTTTTTGCGAAGCAAAAAGGTCGGTGGGTTTCTTCGCTTTGGCCATTTTGGGTTGCCTCTCCGGGGGGAACAACGCCTTCTGGGTCCGAGATGAGGAGAGGATAGCACCGTTTGGCTCCATTCTCGACCGCACTGCCCGCAATCTAATTTTACATAATAAAAATTATCACGTTACAATCAGAACCCCAGTCAGAGGCATACATAAACCGCTCGAACCGCTTGCTGCTATAATGACCATAAATTCATAATAAGGACACTACCATGCTCCGTCATGACCGCACCCCAATCGTACGACGCCGCGCCCAGCGGTTTGGCCTGTTCGCCGTTGCCTTGGCAACGATTGGGCTCTTTGCAACAACTCCATTGGCTGCTGCGGAAAATCAAGACAAACCCGCACCGTGGCAGCGGCTGAAAGAGCGGCTGATCGAACGGGGTTGGCTACGTGACCGGTCGCTTGAGAAGCTCCCCATTGGCAATGGGCGCCTCGAGCTACGGCAATACGATATCGCAAGCAAAATTCCCGGCAGACTGACCTCAGTTCGGGTCAGCGAAGGTGACTGGGTCGAAAAAGATCAACTCCTCGCCACCTTGGACAGCAGTGAGCTGCAGGCGCAGCGTGAAGCCCTTGAGGCGCAGGTGACCGTTGCCGAACGGGCCTATGCCGAAGCGCAAGCGGCACGGCGCAAAGCACAGGCTGACCTTGATCTTGCTCGAGCCAGTTTTCAGCGCGCCCAAGAGCTGCGGCAACAGAAATTCGCCTCAGAAGACCAATTCGATCGGGCCCGAACGGCTTGGGTCAATGCGCAAACTGCCCTCGATTTGGCAGACAAACGGGTTGCGCTGGCTGCCGCCCAAGTGGATGCCGCAAAAGCCCAACTCAACGTGATCGACAGCAAATTGGCTGACACGCAGATTCTCAGCCCCATCGCTGGACGAGTATTGAAACGCTATGTCCTCCCCGGAGAGGTAATCCCGGCGGGGGCGATGGTGCTCTCGTTGGTCGATCCGCTCGACCTCACTATCGACATCTTCCTCACCCCAGCGCAGATGGCCGATGTCCAGCTCGGACAAGCTGCCGAGATCGTTCCAGAAGGGTGGACGGCCGAGCGCGGCGCGATTCCTGCCCGTGTCGTCTTTGTCTCGCCCGAGGCGCAATTTACCCCCAAATTCGTCGAAACGGCAGACGAACGGGCCAAATTGAGCTTCCGCGTTCGCCTCGCGGCCGACCGCGAATGGCTAGCACAACACCGCGACGCACTTTTTGGCGGCTTGCCCGCCGTGGCGCGCATTCTCGTCAAAGAAAAGTAATACCGTGAAAGCGGAAGAGCGCTCTGCCACCCCTTTCATTACGCTGCGCAACGTCGTCCATCGCTACGGGCGGGAAACCATCGCGTTGGCGATCGATGAGCTCAATCTGCCGCCGACTCGTACCATCGGTGTCATCGGCCCTGACGGAGTCGGTAAGTCGACCCTCCTTGCCCTTTTGGCCACGGCGCGCAAAATTCAACAAGGGGAGATTGTCGTTGATGGCGTCGATCTTCGCTGCCGACGCAGCCGCAGAAAGCTCCAAGAGCGCATCGCCTACATGCCCCAAGGGTCTTGGCAAGAACCTCTACCCGACCCTCTCGGTTTGGGAAAATGTCACCCATTTTGCCGACCTCTTCGCCCTTCCCGAGCCTCAACGATCCCAAACGATCAACCGCCTGCTCACTGCTACCGATCTCCTTCGTTTCCGCGACCGCCCGGCCGGAAAACTTTCCGGCGGCATGAAGCAAAAACTTTCACTCTGTTGCGCGTTGATCAATGACCCCGACTGGCTGATCCTCGACGAACCGACCACCGGCGTCGATCCGCTCTCCCGCCGCCGATTTTGGAACTTGATCGCGCAGTTTCAGGCAGAGCGCCCACAACTCAAGGTCATCGTCGCCACCGCGTACATGGAAGAGGCCGAGCACTTCGATACCCTCCTGGCCCTCTACGAAGGGCGGATTATCGGGAAAGGAACGCCCGAGGAGCTCAAACGGCAAACCGAAACAGCGACGTTAGAGGCTGCATTTGCCCGACTGATGCTCCGCGATCGCACCGCCCTCTCGGGTGTTGCCCACGGTAGCGCCACTCCCCCTTCCCTCTCCTCCGGCAGCGAGACACCGATGGACCCGCCCCCTGGAGTCGACGACGCCCGGCCGATCGTGATTGCGGCCGAGGGGCTCACGCAGCGTTTTGGCGATTTCGTTGCAGTGGATCACGTCTCCTTTGCCATCCGTCAAGGAGAAATCTTCGGTTTCCTCGGCTCCAACGGCTGTGGCAAGACGACGACGATGAAGATGCTCACCGGCCTCCTGCCGCCCACCGAGGGAAGATCGCGCCTTTTTGGCACCCCTCTTGCGCCCAATGATTCGGCAACGCGGCGGCTAGTCGGTTACATGACGCAGCAGTTTTCGCTCTACCAGGAGCTGAGCATTGCGGACAACCTCTGGCTCCACGCGCGGATCTTCGAAATCCCCGAGGAGCAGGCGCGTCAGCGCATCGAAAAGCTCCTCGAACGCTTCGATCTGGCGCGTTTTCGTGACCAAATTGCCGAATCACTTCCCCTTGGGGTGAAACAGCGGCTGTCGCTCGCGGTGGCCGTGCTGCACGAGCCCAAGGTGTTGATCCTCGACGAACCCACCTCCGGGGTCGACCCCGTGGCGCGCGACCAGTTTTGGGCGCTTCTTTATGAGCTGTCGCGGCAAGAGGGGGTGACGATCTTTCTCTCCACCCACTTCATGAACGAAGCGATGCGCTGCGACCGCATCTCCCTCATGCACGCCGGCCGCGTGTTGATCCAAGATACCCCGGAACGGATCATTGCCCATTACGGCGCCGATTCGCTGGAAACCGCTTTTATCCGCGCGCTCGAAGCCGAAGAGGCCAAGGCGAACCCACCCCTTGACCTTCCGCCCACTACCGCAGCAGCGACCACCCCACCCTCATCGACCGGCGACGGGGACTCGCCGCTCTCACTCAGCTCGTCAGAAGCTCCTCCTGCCGGTTCGTCCCCCATCCGCACACCCTCGTTTGCCCCCCTCTTTTCCTTCACGCGCCTGCTGAGCGTCGCCAAGCGGGAGGGGCGTGAGCTGATGCGTGACCCGGTTCGCCTCGTCTTTGCCCTGCTCGGGGCAGTCATTTTGATGTTCGTGCTCGCAAGCGGCATCTCGCTCGACGTCGATCGTCTCCCCGTGGCCGTCTATGACGGAGATCAGAGCACCGAAAGTCGCGACTACATCGCCCAGGTCGATGCCACCCGCGAATTTGAGGTTGTCTTGCGGGTCTCCAACCTCGAAGAGCTTCTGACCGCACTGCGTGACGGGAAAGCGGCAGTAGGTTACGGCTTCCCGAGCGGCTTTGCGGCCGATCTCCGCCGGGGAAGAAGGCCGGAACTGGGTGTGTGGATCGATGGCTCGATGCCCTTTCGGGGGGAGACCGCGCGCGGTTACGTCCTTGCGATCCATCGCGCCATTCTCGGGCAGTGGCAGTCACTCGAAGTAGGACCGGGGGGCGAACTCCCAGTAGCGCTTTCAGTGCGTTACCGCTACAACCCCGAACTCCGCTCGGTTAACGCCATGGCTCCTGCGGTCATCCCGCTCCTTTTGATCTTCATTCCTGCCATTTTGACTGCCCTTGCGGTCGTTCGGGAAAAAGAGCTGGGCAGCATCGTCAATCTCTATGTCACGCCGCTATCGCGCAGTGAATTTCTCCTGGGCAAGCAGCTCCCCTATGTTGCTGTTTCGTTCGTCGCCTTTCTTCTGCTCCTCGCCCAGACCCGCTGGGGCTACGATGTGCCGCTCAAGGGTGATCTCCTCTTTCTGGCAGGAGCCACCCTCCTCTATCTGCTGGCCACCACCAGTTTTGGCCTCCTCCTCTCGACCGTCACCCGCACCCAGGTTGCAGCGCTCTTTGGCACCGCCATTTTGACCATGCTGCCGAGCATCGAATTCTCTGGCCTCACGACCCCCGTTTCTGCGAGCGAAGGGATCCCCCGCTGGATCGGCGAAGGTTTCCCGGTCAGCCACTACCTGACGATCAGCCGGGGGATCATCACCAAAGCGGTCAGCGGGGAGATCCTGCGCGACGAACTGCTTTGGCTTGCCCTCTTCCCCCTCTGCTATGGACTCCTTGCCGTCTGGCGCTTGCCCAAACAGGAGCCGTAAATGCCCCAACGCCCTGAGTTTGCGCCATCGCCCCGCCACCTCTTTTTCCCTCCTGTGCGCGCCTTGATGGTCAAGGAGCTGAAAAGCCTTTGGCGGGACCACGTGCTGCTTCTCCTCATCATTTGGGCCTTTACGGGCGCCATCTATGCGGCCGCAGCGGGTGTTTCGAAAGAGCTCCACAACGCGCCAATCGCCTTCGTCGACCACGACCACTCTGCCCTCTCGGCGCGCATTCTCGCGGCAATCCAACCGCCGCAGTTCTTGCCCCCTCGGGTGGTTGACTGGAGCGACGTGGATACGCTACTCGACAAAGGGGAAGTGAGCTTTGCCCTGGTGATTCCGCCAAACTTCCAGGCCGATCTCACAGCACGCCGCTCTACCGAAATTGCGCTCTGGATCGACGCCACCGTGATGACCCAGGCTTTCCTCGGTCAAACCTACCTCACCCAGATCGTCAGTGACGAAATCACCCGCTGGGCCGAAGGGCGCGTCCCCCTTCCCCCTCAGCCGGTAGACCTTGTCGTTCGCGTCCGTTTCAACCCCAATTTGACCGGCAAATGGTTTGGCGGCGTGATGGAAATCATCAACATGGTGACGATCCTGACCGTGGTGCTCGTGGGCGCGGCACTCATCCGCGAGCGCGAACATGGGACGGTCGAACACCTTCTGGTCCTGCCGCTTCGGCCGTCCCAGATTCTGCTGGCGAAGATTTTCGCCAACGGGATCGTCGTGCTCGTGGGGGTAACGGTCTCTCTGGTGTGGGTAGTACGGGGGGCACTCGGCGTTCCGATTGCGTGGGAAAGCATCGCCCGTTTTCTTCTGGCCGCAGCGCTCTTTCAATTTGCCGCCGCCTCACTGGGGGTGCTGTTGGCCACCATTGCCCGTTCGATGCCCCAGTTTGGCCTTCTGGTGATTCTGGTCGTCATCCCACTGCAGCTCCTCTCCGGCGCGGTGACACCGCGGGAGAGTATGCCGGAAGTCGTTCAACGGATGATGTTGGCGGCCCCCAACACCTATTTTGTCCGCTTGGCGCAAGGGCTCCTCTACCGCAACGCCCCGCTCGATGTCGTCTGGGGCGATCTGGCGATGACCTTGGTCTTGGGGGCGCTCTTTTTTCTCCTCGCCCTCAAACGTTTTCGCGCGAGCCTCCGCTGATCCCCGTTCGCCACCACCTACCGACAGAGGTGGCAGAACGCTTCGAGAATCCGCCGCGCCCGGCCGATCGCCTGATCAAGCACCGCATGCAGTTCGGCAAAAACAATGCCCTGTTGCGCGTCCCCTCGGCCTGCGGCGTAGTTCGCAACGACGTTGAGTGCGGCATATTCGAGACCAATCTCCCGTGCGAGCACCGCCTCCGGCATCAAGGTCATCCCCACCACATCAGCGCCGTCGCGTTCGAGCCGATCGATCTCCGCCGCCGTTTCGAGCCGCGGCCCTTGAGTGCACGCGTAGACTGCCCCGTCGACCACCTTCTCCCCACAGGCTGCCGCCGCTTGCAGCAGATGATCCCGCAGCGTCGGCGAAAAGGGATGGGTGAAGTCGATGTGAACCACCGGGTCATTCGGCCCGTCGAAAAAGGTCGAAACCCTCCCCCAGGTGTAGTCGATGATCTGGTGCGGTACCACCAGGGTTCCCGGCGGGTATTTCGCCGTGATTCCGCCTACGGAGGCGACCGCCAGCACCCGGGTCACCCCTACCTCTTTGAGCGCCCAGAGGTTTGCGCGATAGTTGATGCGATGGGGGGCGATCGTGTGGCCGTAACCGTGGCGCGCGATGAAGACCACCTCTTCGCAGCCCAGTCGGCCGAAGGTGAGGACGCCAGAGGGTTCGCCGTAGGGGGTACGGACCACCCGTTGTCCCAGGGGTTCGAGATTGGTCAGTTGCGACAAACCACTGCCACCGATGACTGCGAGCATTGTGACGCTTCCTGGTCGATAAAGGTGCCATTTTAGCGGCAAAAAAGGAGTGACGT
>NZ_BAAHXE010000050.1:0-6693 GCF_054657095.1 Hydrogenophilus islandicus
TTAAAGGGGTGCGCAAGATCCCGCCGGCGACGGTCGTCACGATCGAACCCGACGGGCGCGAGACGCGCCGCACCTTCTGGCAGCTCGACTTCACCCGCAGTCGCGAGGAAGAGGAGCGGCCATTGGGCGAATGGGCCGAGCGGGTCCTCGAGCAGTTGCGCGTTGCGGTGCGCCGGCGGCTGGTCGCCGAGGTGCCGGTTGGTGCGCTCCTCTCCGGTGGGGTCGATTCGAGCCTGATCGTCGCGCTGATGGCCGAAGCGGGAGGGAAGCCCCGCACCTATACCATCGGTTTTACCGACGTCGGCGACGAAAAGGGGAACGAATTCGCTTACGCCGCGATCGTCGCCCGCGCCTTTGGGACCGAACACGAGGAGATCTTCGTCCCGGAAACGGAGCTCCTCAAGCGGCTCCCGGAGGCGATCGCCGCGATGAGCGAACCGATGATGAGCCACGACTGCGTCGCCTTCTACCTCCTTTCGGAGGCGGTCTCCCGCCACAGCAAAGTGGTGCAGAGCGGCCAAGGGGCCGACGAGCTCTTCGCCGGCTACTTCTGGTACCCGAAGATCGCCAACCGTCACGACCCGGTGGGCGACTACCTCGGCGTCTACCGCGACCGCGACTACGATGAATACCTCGAGGCGGTGAACCCCGAGTGGCGCGTCGAAGATTGGGCCCACCGGCTCGTCGCCGACCACTTTGCGCGGCCGGGCGCGGCGGAGCCTCTGGATAAGGCGCTGCGGCTCGATACCACGGTGATGCTCGTCGACGACCCGGTCAAACGGGTCGACAACATGACGATGGCGTGGGGGCTCGAGGCGCGGGTCCCCTTTCTCGACCACGAATTGGTAGAACTCGCTGCCAAGATCCCGCCGCGCCACAAACTCGCCGACGGCGGCAAAGGGGTGCTCAAAGCCGCCGCCCGGCAGCTCCTGCCGCACGAGGTGATCGACCGGCCGAAGGGCTACTTTCCGGTGCCGGCGCTCAAGTACCTCCAAGGAGCGGTGCTTGAAAAGGTGCGCGAGGTGCTTCTGTCGCCTGCCGCCCGCAGCCGTGGCCTCTTCTCCCTGCGCTACGTCGAAAAGCTCCTTGCGCAACCGAACGAGCACTTTACCCGGCTGCGCGGGTCGAAGTTGTGGCAGCTTGGGGTGTTGGAGTGGTGGTTGCAGACGCAGGTGGGGTGAAAAATCGCCGAAGCGGGCGGTGTGATTACCGTGCGCTCTTCCCTTCGGAGTAGGTCAGCTCGAAAACTTTATCGGTCAGCCATCGCCGGAACGCCGGATTGTCGCTGAACTGCCTAAAGAGCTCGATATGGTCTTTGACGAGCGCCATCATTACCCGCTGAAGGGCCAGATCGTGCTCGACGCGGGCATTCTGTTTGTCAGAGTTTTTGCAGGCGTTCTGATAGAAGGGATCGGCGGCAACACGCGCAGGGATCTCTTCGGTGATCAGTTTATGGACGCGATCGGCGTCGCTCCAGGGGATATTGCCAAACTGTTCGTTGAAGCTCTTGATGATGTTCGAGAGGCGGTCGAGCTCTGGTTCAGGCTTGTACCCCCCGCCAGTCGTCGGCACAGGTCCAATTTCGGCATCGGCGTCGGGAAGCGCAAGCTTCATTGTCGCCTGCTTTTCAATCCGGTAGCTGTCCATGTCGATCGCTTCGAGGATGCCCTTCGAGAGGTCCTCTTCTCGAGGCGCGGGCAATTTCGGCACCAGGAAGGTGAGGAAGATCGAGAGCTTCTCCCACTCGGCGTGGGTATAGGGGAGGATGGAAGAGAGGAAGCTGTAGGTGCGGAGAAACGCCTTGGCTTTGCTTTTGAAATCGACTTGCGCCGCTTCGTCGAGCTCCGTCGTATAGAGGGCCACAGAGTCGTCGAGGATCGGGTCGAGCTGGTCGCGGTCGGCGCCGGCGAGGTAGCGTCGGACGAGCTCCTCCACATCGTCGGGGGCGTAGACTTGGTAGCGGTCGAGGTCGTCTTTGAGGTCGTGGAGTCTGTTCGGGTCGGTCTCGTCGGCCAGTATCGTCGTCCGGTAGTAGGGGGCAAACGCTTCGAGGATCGCTTCGGGGTCATTCACAAAATCGAGAACGAAGGTGTCGTGTTTCTGCGGATGGGCCCGGTTCAAGCGCGAGAGGGTCTGCACCGCCTGGATGCCGGAGAGCACCTTGTCCACATACATCGTGTGGAGAAGCGGCTCATCGTAGCCGGTCTGGAACTTGTCGGCGCAGATCAGAAACCGGTAGGGCTCCTCGCGGATCTTGTCGGGGATCTGGTTGGAGGGAAAGCCGTTCAAGCTCGCCTCGGTGACCTTGACGCCGCCGTACTCATGTTCGCCCGAGAAGGCGACGATCGCGCGGTAGGGGCTTTTGCGCTCGGCGAGGTAGGATTGAAAGGCGTGGAAGTAGGCGATGGCGCGTTCGATGCTTCCCGTGACCACCATCGCCCGCGCTTTACCGCCGATCTTCCCTTTGGCCAAAACTTCGTCGTGGAAGTGGTCCACCATGATCTCGGCCTTGAGGCGAATCGCGTGGTCGTGCCCCTCGACGAACCGGCGCAGCTTCTTCTGCGCCTTTTTGACGTCGAACTCGGGGTCGTCTTCGATCGTCTTGACGAGCTTGTAGTAGCTTCTCACTGGCGTGTAGTGGGCGAGCACATCGAGAATGAACCCCTCCTGAATCGCCTGCTTCATGGTGTAGCTGTGAAACGGCCGGTGTTTGACGGTGCCGTCGGGTTGGGGATCAGGGATGCCGAAGAGCTCGAGCGTCTTGTTTTTGGGGGTGGCGGTGAAGGCGAAGTAGCTCGCGTTGGGAAGGAGCCTGCGCGCGGCGATCAGTCGGTTGATCTGGTCCTCAAAGGTTTCGTCCTCTTCAGCGCCCACCGCAGCGAGCGCTGCGTTCATCTTCGCCGCGGTGCGTCCGCCCTGGCTCGAGTGGGCCTCGTCGATGAGGATCGCAAAGCGCCGCCCGCGGTGGTCGCTGCCGATCTCGTCGAGGACAAAGGGGAACTTCTGGAGCGTCGTGATGATGATCTTCTTGCCACTTTCGATAAAGCGCCTTAGATCCCCAGAACGCTCCGCGTGGCCCACGGTGGCGCTTACCTGGGCGAACTGCTTGACGGTGTCGCGGATCTGCTGGTCGAGCACCCGCCGGTCGGTGACGACGATGACCGAGTCGAAGAGGGGCTTACCCTCTTGGGTGAGCCCAATCAGCTGGTGGGCGAGCCAGGCGATCGAGTTCGACTTGCCGCTCCCTGCCGAATGTTGGATGAGGTAGCGCCGCCCGGCGCCATGTGCCCGCGCGTCCGCAAGGAGCTTGCGCACCACGTCGAGCTGGTGGTAGCGGGGGAAGATCTGCCGGCGCTCTTTTTTGCCGCTCTTCGGGTCTTTCACCTCCACCAGTTGCGCGTAGTTTTCGAGGATGTCGGTGAGGCTCTCACGGGTCAAAATTTCCCGCCACAGGTAGTCGGTCTTGAGGCCGTGCGGATTGGGGGGATTGCCTGCGCCGTCGTTCCACCCCTTGTTGAAGGGCAGAAACCACGACGCTTTCCCTTGCAAGTGGGTGCAGAACCACACCTCGCTGTCGTCCACCGCAAAGTGGGCGACACAACGCCCAATCTCGAAGAGGGGTTCGCGGGGGTCGCGGTCACGCTTGTACTGTTCGATCGCGTCGTGCACCGTCTGTTTGGTGAGGCGGTTTTTGAGCTCGAAGGTGAAGAGCGGTAGCCCATTGACAAAGAGCACCAGATCGAGCGCCCGGTGCGTCTCGTCGCGGCTGTAGCGGAGCTGGCGCGTGACGGTGAAGCGATTCTGCGCATAGAGCGCCCGAGCCTGGTCGTTACCGGGAGAGGGGGTACCGTAGAAGAGGGCGATGTGGTGCGGCCCGTGGTGGATGCCGTGACGCAACACGTCCACCACCCCACGCTTGCTCACCTCGCCCTGGAGCCGTGCCAGAAACTTCCGCCGCGTGGGGCTATCGTGGTCGAGATCGAGCGTCTCGGCCACTTCGGGTTGGGTGGCGCGCAGAAAGGCGGTAAGCTTGGCCAGATCGACGCAGAAGTCGCGGTCGTAGTCGGCCGGATCGCCGGGGAGCCAACCACTTCCGCCGTAGCGGGCGGCAGGCTCGGCAACGACCGCCGGGGTACTGGCAGCCCGTGGGGTACAGTCGCTGCCGGTGAGCGCCCGGCAGATGAGCGTCTCAAGCCCGGCTTCGCTGGTGTTGGTGGGATGCGTCACCATGGCGTCTCCTCGCTCCCTTCGATTGCGGCGAATTCATCGCTCGATCCACCCCTGCTCGCGCAACCGTTCAGCGGCAAGTTCGATCTGAGCGGGAGTAAACTGCCTCTTGCGCTGGTTCCAGGAGCGGACCCTTTCCACGATCTCCTCTATTTCCTGAGCACCCTCCTTCACGGCCACCCAATGCACAGTAGCGAGCAGCTCCAGGCCAAACGGCGTCTCGTACCCCTCCACGAGCTGCACGACCCGCTCAGAGCGCTGGAGGGTTGTCGGCTGGGAGGCGAGAAAGGTTTCGGCGTCCCGCACCGCCCCGGGAACGAGCTGCAAGGGTCTCTCCGGAGCATCCCCGCCGTCGGTATAACCCGCGATCAGATGGCCTTCTAGCGTTCGCAGCACGTGGCGCAAGTTCTCGGCATAGGGGCCGTAAGGCGCCTTGACGTAACGGAGGCGCAGCGGTTCGCCCGCCTCTTGCAGGAAGTACATCAGTTTATGCACCTCCAGCAGGGTGACAGTCGGGTCAAGGAGCGCGGCGAGATAACGGTTCATCAGATAGATCAGCGCGGCGCGGCCGGCCGTCATCGTGGGGGGGGATGTCGAACGGTTGGGGCGGTGGTCGGGCACGCCGTATCCTGGCTCAAAGACGATCACCTCGACGTCGGGCAAGTCCTCGAGGGACCTCTCGATGCGCCGCCGTACTTCCGTCCACTCGAGTCCGCCCAGCCCGCTACCTAGGGGCGGGATGGCGATGGAGCGGATGTGGCGAGAACGGATCTCCTCTACCAACGCGGCGAGCCCAGCCTCGATATCTTCGATCCGGCTCTTGCCACGCCAGTGCCGCTTGGTGGGGAAGTTAATGATGTAGCGCGGCGGTGTGAGACGGCCCGTCTCGAAGACAAAGAGGCGGCCCGGCTGAACCTCACCGCGGCGGCAGGCGGCGGCATACGCCTTGAAGTTATCGGGGAACGCCTCCTTGAACTGCAGCGCGATGCCGCGCCCCATCACCCCCACGCAATTGACGCTGTTGACTAAGGCATCGGTGTCAGCCTTGAGAATGTCTCCGCGGACGTAGTGAATCATTGCGCGAGTCCTCAAAAATACCAATTCGGGATTACTTCAAGAGGCGGTTTGTGCTGCGCAGGTGCTAACACCTGCGCTGCTCGGCGATAGGTCATCGGCGAGCGCACCCCGATACGTCGCACCAACCGCCACGGGAAAAACTCGTGCACCAGGAATTCAGCTTGCTTGCCCTCTTTGACCGCTGGATTACGAAAGTCGGTTGCCGCCACCGCCTCCCAGTCGATCTCGTCGAGTTGCTCTGGTCGGTTGCGGAATTCGGCGTAAACCGCTCCGGCGTTGGAGAGGCTAAAGGCCCAGCGCCTCCCTTCCGACTCGGCCCAGTCGAGTACATCCTTCAAGTCTGCCTCCAGATGCACGATCGGATCCTGCCCGCCATGGTAACTGAGCTCAGGATGGTTGGCACAGTGGATCACATACAGCATAACCGAACGCGGGCAGAAATAAAAGGGCACATAATCCCCCACTCGGTCCCCTGGATGGCACTTTACCGGCAGATTGAGCCGTCGCACCTTGATGGTGTTCATGCCGATCGATGCCATCGGTCCGCCTTGCTCCATCATTTTCACATCGGACCAGAGTCCGCCTGCTCGGATAATGGATGGCAAATTCTCCACATGAGTGATATGGTAAATCTGCGGTCGCTGGGGCACTGGACTCACGATTCTGCTCCCTAAGCTGTAGCGTCAAGGTCTGTGCCCTCTTCCTCTTCACTGTCGCTTGCAAACGTCTCAGCTTCGTCCGATGGCTCTGGCCCGTCGCTCTCCTCTTCGGGCGGCTCCTCCGGCAACTGCGCCGCCACTTCGCGCACGTCCACTTTGCCAGTGACCACGTCGGCAATCACCCGCTCGCGGTATTCGCGCAGGAGCTCGATTTCGCGGCGGAGGGCGGCGGTGGCGGTGTCGATTTTTGCTGTCTGCGCGTCGAGGTACTCGACGATCGCGGTTTGTTCGGGGAGGGGAGGAATTGGGATCGGGAAGTTTGCTAAAAACTCGACAGGGACACGCTGTTGTCCTGCTGCACCAGTCATCTCATCGGCGCCAAGCCGCCGGAATTCTGAAAGCGTGGTGACGCGATAAAGATAGGCCGAAACAATCGCTTTGGAAGGCCGGATGACGTGAAATTCGGTCGAGCCGAACCCGATGGCTGTCGGTAGATTCTCAAGGCAAGCCCCCTTGCCGTTCTCAAAGCACGGTGTGATTTTCGCGACAATAACGTCGCCCCGCCGAAAGTAGGTGAACCCGTTCCACAGATCCGAAATGGGGCGTACCTCCGATGCCTCGAATCGTCCATCTGATCCAACACGCTCCATGGGTAGGAAAACGGCTCGACCGTCCCGCTGCGCTAATGGTACTTCCGACTTACTGGGGTTAAGTCGTGCAATTCGCTTAA
>NZ_BAAHXE010000051.1:0-6215 GCF_054657095.1 Hydrogenophilus islandicus
GTGATTGGTGGAGAGGATTTGGCGGCTACCAATTACGGATGGTTGTCAGCCACGTTAGCAGGTAAACCGTTCATCGCCTGGACGCACATCGCATTTTCCGAGCATACCCAGCGCATGCAGATCCTCGATCGCTGGATCAGTTTGCAGGTGCGGCGACAGCTGATCTGGATGGTATTTCCGAGCCAAGGAGCAATGGCATCAATGCAGCAGGTAATGGGAGAGGCGCATCATCAACGCACTCATTGGCGCATCATCGAGAATTTTCTCGATCCGTTGCCCGCGCCGAGCCCCCAGCCACCAGATCTCCAGCTCTTTTCCAAGCCGGTTGTGTTGGGAATTGGTCGGCTAGCAGAACAAAAAGCCTTCGACCGGCTGATCCGAGCGCATGCGGCGCTGCGGGCACGGGGCTTCGACCACCATCTAATCATCCTTGGCGAAGGGCCGCTGCGGCAAGCGCTCGAGGGTGAGGTGCAGCGCCTTGGAGTAGGCGAGACGGTTTTTCTGCGGGGGCATGTCAATAACGTTGCCGATTGGCTGGCCCACGCCACGCTATTTGCCCTCTGTTCCCGTTACGAAGGATTCGGTCTGGTACTGCTCGAAGCGCTTGCTTGTGGTACCCCCGCGGTGGCGATGGATTGTCCGTCAGGGCCGCAGGAGATTCTGGCCGATGGACAAGCCGGAATTCTGGTGCCTGAAGGTGATGAAGCTGCGTTTCAAGAAGCGCTTGCGCAACTCCTCTCCTCACCCGATCTTCGTGCGCATTACGCCCAAGCTGGACGCAAACGGGCGAGGCACTATGCACCTGAGCGCATTGTTCCCCAATGGGAAGCGTTGTTGGCGGAAGTCGCCGCGTCAGGGTGACGAATCTTGTGCCTGCTGGCGTTGAGTGTCGTTGCCGCGAGCCTTGCGCCAGCCGTGCCACAAAGCCTTGATCGGGGTGAGGTTCCGGTAACGCACTGCGCGTACTGCGGCGCGGGCGGGCAAAGTGATAGAGCGACCAAGGAGGAGAAGCATCCGGTCTAAACGACCATTGGCTAATTTGTCCGCCAGGCGCAAATGGCTTTCCACGAGCCGTATTTCGTAGAATGGTGAGCCGTTGCGACTCGTTGCGCTCCCCTCGTGGAAGACAAGCACATCTGGCACGTGCGCCATGCGGCTGGGGCCAAGCCGCCAACCCAGGAGCACGTCTTCGCCGTACATGAAAAAGTCCTCGTCAAAAAGCGGCATTTCGGCCCGCTCAGGGGCGATGAGTAAGGCGCTGCCAGAAGGATAGGGAAAACTACCTGGCCACGGGCGGTCAAAACGCAGCAAGGCGAAAACGCGTTGGTAATAGGTGGTGCCGATGAGGCGTCCGCTATGATCGACGCGCGGGTAGGCGATGACCGCGTCGGGTTGCGCGCGCAGCGCGGCGCAAAGGGCAGCGAGCGCACCCGGGCAAACCATAGCGTCGTTGTTGAGCAGCATCACCCATGCGCCCGGAAAACGCGCAAGGACGGCTTCCAGACCCCGATTGACGCCCGCGGCAAAGCCAAGATTGCGCGGGCTTTCCTCGATCACCACGCGATCTTCGTCACGCCAGATTTTGCGCAACGACTCTGCTGACGCACCGTTGTCCTCCGAGTTGTCCCACACCAGCACCGCATGCGCACCGTCGCCCAGCAGCGAGTGAACACACCGGCTGGTGCGCTCCACGTCGCGGTAATTAAGGGAAAGTCCGACGAGCAGGTGGGTCATCGTGGCAACTGCTAGGGGCGGCTCAGCCCGTCTCGCACACCACGCACCATTGCACTCAACTGAGCGCAACGATCGGGATCGAAAAAGGCGTGAACGATGGCGGTCACGAAGAGCTTGAGCACCGCCCATACTTTCCAAACAGTAGGGACATAAGGCCTGCGCATCAACCATACGGCATTGCGAAATAAATACCGATGGCGTATTGCGGATCGTGCAGGCCAGACGCGCCAGCCAAGCAGCCAAAACCTGAGCCCTCGCTCGCCCATTCGATGCCTAAAAACAGCATCAGGAATCCCCCACAGGGTGTACCCTGCGGCGCTCATTCGAAACGACCACTCGGTGTCTACATGATCGATGAACAGCGTTTCATCCAACCCGCCAAGACGTTCAAATAGCGCTCGTCGCATAAGCGTGCCGCTGCCGTTGAGGTTGGCGACGGCAATCGGTTGGTGGGCGTTTGTTGGTGGGTACGCTCGGTGCCAGCGCCACAGGCGCATCTGATGGAATCCATGATTGAGCCCGGTATCCACATCCCTGAGTTGTGGCCCAACAGCCCCAGGGTTCTTGCCTTCGCGCTCCAAAAACGCAAGCGCTTCACAAAGTCGAGCGATACTGCCCGGCATGGGGACGCTATCTTGGTCAAGCAGAAGGATATGCGTGCAGTGTGGCGCATGCTCTGCGAGGACACGCACTCCGAGGTTGATTGCCGCTGGCAAACCGAGGTTGGCTGGCTGAGGCAGAACCAGAATTGCGGGTAGATTTGCTGCGATCGAACTCAGTGCAGCTTGCGTCGCATCGCCTGAACCATTGTCGACAATGATTTTCAGCGCTTGGGAGGGGAGCGCCTGCAGTTGTTGTCGCAAAATGGCTAAGTCCGGGTGATACGTGACCGTGATACAGGCCAGCGCATCGAACGCCGGAGCTGGGCTCGCACAGTAGCCGGGGTCAACCATCGACAAGCTCCCGCTAATTTTCAGCCATCGCGCTTATACGTCAGGTTGGTGATCTGCTCCGACACCAACCCGATCAGAAAGACGATGACGCTTGCCGAAAGGAGGAGCACGCTCATGTTGGTGAAGCGGTGTTCGGTGGCGAAGGTGTAGCCGTAGTAGCCGATCCCGAGCAGGAAAAAGAGCGCGGCGACGGGCGCGAAGAGTTTCACCGGCGAAAAGAGCGTCGCGATCTTGAAGATGATGAGGAGAAAGCGCACCCCGTCGCTGAGCGGCCGCAAGTGGCTTTTGCCGACGCGCCGCGCTGCGTGGATCGGCACATAGGCCACGGGATAGGCGCTGCGGAAAAAGGCCATCGTGATCGTCGTGGGATAGGAGAAGCCGTTCGGCAAGAGGTAGAGAAATTCACGGAACTTGTCGGCGCGCACGGCGCGAAAGCCGCTCGTGAGGTCGAGCACCCGGTGCCCGGTCATGTAGCTCGCGAGTCGATTGTAGAAGCGGTTGGCGATCCCCCGCCCGACACTCGCCTGCGAGCAGCGATCGCGGGCGCCGACCACCATGTCGTAGCCCTCATTCAGTTTCGCAAGCAGCCGCGGCACGTCGGCGGGGTTGTGTTGCCCGTCGGCGTCCATGAAGACGAGGATCTCGCCGCGCGCGGCCCGCGCGCCGGTTTTGACCGCGGCGCCGTTCCCCATGCCGTAGGGGTGGCGGATCACCCGCGCGCCCGCCGCCTCGGCGACCTGGGCGGTGGCGTCGGTGGAGCCGTCGTCGACGACGATCACCTCGGCGTCAGGGTACTGCGCGCGGATTGCCGCAACCGTCTGCCCGACGCTCAACGCTTCGTTCCGCGCGGGAAGAATCACGCTTAGCGATTTTTCCTGTTGCACCAATGGGTTACTTTGCCCCATACTGCACCCCCTATCGATCGCTTGAGTCTCTCTCCCGCTCTTCCAAGAGCAGCGCGCGAATCCGGGCTATTTCGCGCTCGTAGAAGGCGCGGGGAAACTTGAGCATCCGATCGCTGCTCTCCGCAAGGAGCTGCTCCACCTGGTCGAGCAGCCGCAACGCTGCGTCGGGATAGTTGGCGTTCCCCACCTCGGCAACCATCTGCATCCCGGCGTCAACCTGCCCGTAGAGGCGCATCGCTTCAGCATAGTGGCGCTCGGCCTCAGTGATCTTTCCGTCGGCAAGGTCGAGTTGCGCCAACAGGTAGGGAATCAGCCGCCGAAAGAGGGGAAACTGACGATACTGCTCGTTCGTGGCAAGATGCTCGATCACCAGGCGAATCCCCTCCCGCTCCAGTGGGCTTGCCGAAGGGCGAATTGCCCGCTCCGTCAGATGGCGAAGCGCCGTCACCGTCTGCGCGTCAAAAGGAACGGTGTGCAAACGGCGCGCTACTTCGACAAAGTCGTCGCGCGTCGCCTCGTTGAGGTTGATGCGCAGCTGCAGGAGCGTTAGAAGCAGCAGCCCCGACTGGGGGTTCCGTTCGACCGCCTCGCGCAACACCTGCTCCGCCTCCGAAAAACGCCCCACTTCGGTCAAACGGCGCGCCAACGCGTTCGCGGCACGGGGCGATTCGGAGGCAGCGAGCGCCCAATAGGCCTCGAGCTGAACCGGATCGCGCCACAACTGCGCGCGCTGATAGGAAAAAGCAGAGAGCAAAAGAAGGAGACCGAGCGTGAGCAAGCGCGCCGTGAACCGGATTGCCGTTGCCCGCTCGTCAACAGCCCAGACGGCGAGCGGCAGCAAGAGGAAGATCGTGGGCAGGTAGTTGCGATGCTCGAAGTAGAGCTCCAGCCCCAACCACCCCGACTCCATCAGATGGCCGACCAGAAAGAAAGCAAAACCCAACGCAAGAAACGGGGCGCGGCGGCGCAACCCAACGACCGCGGCAACCAGAAGCACCAGGGCGACCACCGCCACTGCCGTCTGCGGGGGATCGACCAACGAACGGGAAATCGCGATCCCGTCGCGCAACAGCCCCGCCCCCTCGATGCGGGGGATAAACCAGTTGCCGAGGTAGTCCCACAAGATTCGCGCTTCAGTAAGCAGCCGCTCGATCTGGTTGAAGGGGCGCTCCGGCCAAGGATTCGGCGAGAAATTGAAATAGGTTGCCAGGTAGGCAACGAGAGCGACCGAGGGGAGGTAAAGCACCCCCCAACGAAAGAGGCACGGCAGGGGTGCTCTTCCCGGCGGCGCAAACCATTCGATGGTGAGAATCAAGAGTGGCAAGAGCGCCCCGTTCTCTTTGCTCAAGACCGCACAGAGGGTCCCGCCAAAGACTCCACCTGCCATCCAGAGGAGCGCTGCTCGCGGGCGCTCTGGCCACAGGAGCCGGCCGCGGAGGTAGAGGAGGATCCCGAGCAGCGAAAAGGTTGCGGCGAGCATGGCCATGCGCTGCACGACGTAAAAGGTGGTCGAAATCAAAAAGGGGTGGAGACCCCACAGGGCGGCGGCAATCAACGCCCCCCACGTCGCCCGTACCTCGGAGAGGCCATAAAAGCGCAGCAGCTGCAAGGTCAGCCAGATGAGGAGCGCGACGTTGATGAGATGAAGGAACAGATTGGTCCGTTTGAACCCCTCGGGTGCGGTCGGCCAGGTGTTGTCGTCGATCAGAAAGCTCAACAACGCGAGCGGCCGCCCGGTAGGCCCTGCAAAGCCGCTTGAGAGGTAGGCGCGCAATGCCTCCCAGCTCGTTACCCCACCGTAGGCGCCCAAGTCGCGCAGGTTGGGTTCGTCGTCAAAGTGAAACCCCCCGCCCACCGCCGCCCACTGCAGGAGGGCGATCGTTGCAAGAAGCAGCAGAACGAGGAGCGAGGGAAGGTACGCAGAGAAAAGCCGGGCAGAAACCCGGCTTTGTTCACCCGAGGGTAACCGATGCATCAAGCGCGATCAACGGCAGCTCGACGGGAGATATTTCGCGGTGATTGTCCCTGCTTTACACTTCCACTGGATACCGCCGCCAGCAGTAATAGGGGATAGAAAAAGAGTTTTGCCGCTTTCAACCTTATCATTATAAGTAATAGTGATCAGCCCGTTCGTCCCTACTGCGACACTTGTAACCGCGTTGCCTTTGATGGCTGATGCGGCAGCCAAACCAGCGTCAGTATTGTTAGCAGGCAAACTGCCTTTTGTTGCCCAGTATTCTGAAACCGCCGTCTTTGCCGCAGCCGCGAGCGACAGACCTTCCGTCGCGTTGGCGCGCTTCGTGTAGTCCTGATACGCTGGCAGTGCTACCGCCGCCAAAATCCCGATGATCGCGACGACGATCATCAGCTCGATAAGGGTAAAACCCTGTTGCACGCGTTTCATGGTAACTCCTTTCATGAGATGAGAACCAACATTCTACCTCGATCACTCCCGAAAGAATGACCGCACTTTTCACTTAGCAAGATCGATGCCAGACGAGCTTTTTCAGGCAACCCATTGATGGATTGTCGTTTTCTTGCCAAAGAGTGATCGCGCACCGCCTCTGCATTCCTGCCCATGTGCACAATTGTTAACAAAATGACGCGTTGTGTTAACAGGCCC
>NZ_BAAHXE010000052.1:0-5754 GCF_054657095.1 Hydrogenophilus islandicus
GGGCTTCGGGGCCGGCCCCTGCTGGGGCCTCTCGGGCGTGCTCGCCCTCGCCCCCTTTTCCGGATAAATACCCGCTGTTACCTGATTATGGCTTCACCGAACGCTTTGCACCCAAGCCCAAGCAGTGGACTTGGATACGCCCAAGGCAGCGGCAATCGCGCCAATGCTATAGCCCTGCGCGGCCATCAAGCGGGCGCTGGCCCGTTTGTCTTCGCTAGCAGCTCTACGGGACTCTCCTGACGCTACGCCGCCCTTTCGCCCCCTGTGGGCCTGCAAGGCGCTAAAGCGGGCATCCGACTCCTCGATGTTGAAACGCCGCCACGTCCACTTGGCGACGCTCTTGGCGATCCACCACACCTCGCGGGGATCGAGGGGATACAGAAACTCGCCGTTGCGCTCCAACGCTCGCAGATTGCAAGCCGTGAGCCAGGCATTCCACGCCTGCAATCCGCCTTGCCGTTTGTACTCGCGTACCCGACGGTAGGCCCAATGGCGGAGGAAATCGAACAGGGTGATGTTCCGCCCTAAGCCTACCTCCTCAACTCGACGGCGGCGGGGGACGTACTTTTCGAGCCCGGGCAGGAATTCGGCAAGGTAGCGCAGCTCGTAGCCTACGCGGGCCTGCGGTGGGCCAATGAGCACCCGCCAATAGGGGTGCGCGGGGTTTTTGGTAATCAGTCCAGAGAACCCAGGGTCAGCGCGGAGCTTTTCGCGCATCATGCTTTCGACGGCGTCTAGGTAGCGCATCGGGGCCTCGCGGGCGTGCAGGCCGTCGACCAGAACCGGGGCGCTGAGCCCCCAGACGAGGTGGGCGTGGCCGTTTGCTTTGTTGACTGCTACCCAAGCTGGCGGCGGGAGATTGGCGCTCTCCCATGCGATGGCCGCCCCCTCGTAGTCGCAGTCGTGGATACTCCAGACTCTGAGGTGGGGGGGATTGGCTTGGATGTAGCGCTTCTTGAGGGCCTGCGGGAGGCTACGGATCACCGTACCGCGGCGGATGTCGTCGCTGCAATACGGCCTGCGGGGCCACTTGTTGGGGTCAAGTAGCTCAAGCTCTAGCTGTTCCGGTGACGCAAGCTGCACTTCTCCTCTCCTGAGCACGTCTTGAATTTCCGGCGCGGAGCGGATACAATGCAGCTACTGGTAAGCAAGCTGCGTGCGGACTCTCCGCTCCGCACCGAATCCCAAAAGCCCCGGACCATGAATCCGGGGCTTTTACTTTTCTAGCATGCCAAAGATGTTCTGTCAATATTAGGTACCTTTGTAAACTTCCAGAAGTGTATTAGGGCTCAATGACCTTGTATAGGGTGGTCCTTGACACGCCGTAGAGCTCGGCAATCCGCTTGATCGGCAACTGCTGGGCAGCCACCAGTTCCCGAATCTCTCTCACCTGCGCAGGCGTGAGCTTCGGCCTCCGGCCACCTTTCCGGCCACGGGCCCTGGCCGCAGCGAGCCCCGCTTTGGTGCGCTCTCGAATCACATTACGCTCGAATTCGGCAAGAGCCGCAAAGACGTGGAAAACCAGCTTACCGGCAGCGCTCCCTGTCTCGATCCGCTCGGTCAGGCTCTCGAAAGCAACACCCTTTTGCTCAAGGTCGGTAATGATCCGCACAAGATCGGGCAGGCTGCGTCCTAGGCGGTCGAGTTTCCAGACCACCAGGGTATCGCCCGGACGTAAGGCCTTCAGGCACGCTGCAAGCTGCGGTCGGTCGGCGTTCTTTCCGCTCGCGGTGTCGGCGTAGATGTGCTCGTCTTTCACCCCTGCCTTGCGCAAGGCGTCAAACTGAAGATCGAGGTTCTGATCATCAGTCGACACCCTCGCGTACCCGATCCGCTCGCCCATGAAACACCCCTTTTCCGGTCATTGATTCCTTGACGCCAATTGTGACAGAAAAAGGCCTAACAGAACGCCAACGGATCGGGCTAGTTGTATTGTTCAGCAAACGGTGGTTAGCTTGCCGGTTTTTGTGTATGCTGCTCAAGCCACTCGCGCAGGGCAGCATTTATGCGGCTCTGCCATCTAGGGCCCTGTGCCTTGAACGCCGCCAGAATATCCGCATCTAGGCGGATACCCGTATGGACCTTGGTAATTGCCGCCTTGGGCCGTCCTCTGCGCACGAGCTTGTCGCCATGGTAGAGATCGGCCTCAGCAAACCAATCGTCGCCCAATTCAGGGGCATCGTCCGGATCATTCCAGGTAGGCTTTGTAGCGGGCTTGTTCGCGTGCATTGGCTTTCCTCATACTGATGATGCGGCGACTTTGGCCGCGTGGCGTCCAGACCACCACAACCGTGCGACCGTGCAGAGTGCCTACAGTAATGAAGCGCTCCTCGCCATAGTCCATGCGGCGGTCCACCTGAGTAAAGTGCATTCCCGCAAAGACCTCGCCGGCCTGTGCAAAATCCAATCCACGCTCTCTGAGCGTTTTCTCTCGTTTGTCTGGGTCGAATTCGATCTGCACCCATTTATTGTAGCAACAAAAATATCGTAAAGACACACCGCCGCGCCGACGGTAACCGTAGCGCGCGGTGCCAACCCCACCACCTTTCTTGCCGAACAAAACAACGGTCAGTCACGGTACGCCGCCCCTACGCGCGGGCGCGTCACCGACGCGCCGAGCCGAGCGACAGGGGACCCGTCCACGGGCGAAGCCCGAGGAATGGGGTGCGAGCGTCTCCGAGCGAAGCGAGGGGCGGCGAGGGAACCCGCGCGCGGGCACGATGCTGACACCACCACTCGCGCGAAGCGCGGCTTTGCTGGCCACCGCGTAAGCGGGGGCCAGCGAAAGAAAAACCCTTCTTGACTGCGGCAAGGGGCAAAGCTAGAATGAAAGCACTTTTGGGCTCTGCCCCGCGCTAGCTGGGCGCGTTAGCGCGTAAGCGCCTAGGTGTAAGCGAAGCGTCTAGAAAACCAGCGCAACGGTTTGATCCGGCATGACCGGATCCGAGGCACGGGGTGACTCCCGGGTGCCTATAGGAGATAACGGCGCGGGTTTTACCCGTAGCCGATTGAAGAGATACGGTACGAGCTCTGCTCAGTGCCGATTGAAGAAGCCGGGCCTTGCCCGATAGTGAAAGTCAAGGGCTTTTGCCCTAAGAAGAGAACGGCGCGGGTTTTACCCGCTGCCTAATGCGAGCCGGTTAGGGATTCCCGAGACCGGTAAAGAGAACGGCAGAAGCAAAGCAAGCGCTTTGCTTCTACCGAAATGTGAAACCCCAGCGGGGGCGCTATGTCCCTGCGGGGATGTGGTGCCCCTTTCACGAAAGAAAGGAGGTCACCTAGCTGCGTAAATGTGTCACTCGCCACGGCGCTGCTTTCGGGCACGCGTGGTGCAACCGATGAGCACGGTGCGCGGATGCGTGCCGGTGCTTAGTCACGAGAAGCGGTCGCCGCTACGCGCGGTGTTTCCGCTGCGGTCGAACGTGTCCCCCGAGACCCAGGGTTGAGCTACGCGAGATGCGCACAACGCGCACCGCGTCAAGCGCGTTGCGTGAGCGAGCGCGCAGACGCGGGCGGGCCGAAGGCCCGCTCAGAGCGGCTGAAGTTCCCCGGACGGTTGTCGGAGGCGAAAACGGTAGGCGCGCCGGTCTCTGTGCGAAGCGCCAGCGGAGCACAGAGACCGGCGCGGCGGAAACGCCCGAACTGCCTTGTGCAGCGCGGGGTTTCCGGTTGTCAAATACAGCGCAAAACCGGCGAAAAAGCCGCGTTTGCGCGCGCAAAAATGGCGTCGCACAGCGACTGAGGATCCGGTGCGCGTACACCCGGCAGCGCAAGGCTGACCGGCTGAGGACGCGCTTAGGCCTGACCACCCCCGGGGAGGTCGCGGAAAACTGCCACAGTGCGATTGTTTGCGCCGTTGCCCCAGGCGCGATACCAAGAAACTGGGCACCCCTCCGCTTGCCGCGAGCGCATCGCGTGCGTAACACTCACCGCACCGAGCTGGTCTCGAGGGGAGCACACAGGCCGCACCATATGCGCGCGCTCGCGCGCACCTCGGGATCAGCTTCGGTGCGGCGGTCGTGTGTGCGGCATGGGAGAGCCCATGCCCGAGGCTCGATGGCCTCGGGCATGGGTTTTCCTGACCAGGAAGGAAAATGGGCAGTAGAAATTTTGGATTGGGCTCGCGCGATATGGCCAAAGCTGGCCGATTCGCCCTAAACGCCGCTGCTGCGCGCGGGGAAGTTTCCTACTCCACCGCCGCCACCGTCGGGGATCGCTGGCAACAGTTTGTCGACTGGGCGAAAGAGCAGGGAATAAACCGCATGGAACAGATCGACCGCGAGGACGTGCAGCGGTACGGCGAGGAGCTGGCGGAAAAGGTCGAAAACGGCGAGCTTTCGGCCTCGTATGCCCAAAATTTGGTGTCGGCGGTCAATTCGGTTATGTCCATTGCCACCGGGGGCCAATGGGAAAGCGTGAGCCCAACGCGGGACTGCGGCATTGCGGAGCGGTCGCACGTGCGCGATGAGGCCCCCGCCGCCCTCGACCGCGAGGCCTATTCGCGCGCGCTCGATGCGGTGCGCGAGCAGGTCGGCGAGCGCGCGGCGGCGGTGGTGGAACTGGCGCGCGAGCTCGGTTTGCGCAGCAAGGAAGCCAGCCTAATCGACGCGCGCGCGGCGCTGCGCGAGGCTGAGGCGCGAGGAGCAGTGACCATCGAAGCGGGCACCAAGGGTGGCAGGGAAAGGGAAGTGCCTATAACCAGCGAACGGCAGCTAGAGGCATTGCGCCACGCTGCCGAGGCGCAGGGGCGCGACAGTTCCCTTATCCCCTCCGAAATGAGCTGGAAGGAATGGAGGGAAGGGACGCTACGCGACGCGCGCGAGATCGTCAAAGAGGAAACCGGGGGCAGTTTGCATGACCTTCGGGCCGCCTACGCCTGCGAAAGGTACGAGGCCCTAACCGGATGGGCTGCGCCAGTTGCTGGGGGCACTATCGAGGATCGGGACGCCGACCGAGAGGCGCGCGAGATCATCTCGGCGGAATTGGGACACGGGCGCATTGACGTTGTGAGTGAGTACATCGGGGGTCGATGATGCGGGAGTTACGCAGTAACAGATTGTCTGACCAAGTAGAGGAGGCGACGCGCTTGTGGGCGCGCAAGGGGGGCAAGCGCGGGCGGGCCGAGCAGATCGAGCGCATGATGGTCTTTGCGGCCTTTGCTGAGGCCTCTGGCGTCCGGGATAGGGGGCAGCTAGGGGGTCGTACTGTGATCCGGTTTTGGCGGCACCTGAGGGCCGCTGGGCGCTCCTACGCCACCATGCAAAGCTACTACTACGCCCTGCGCCACCTATGGGCCCTGTTGGAGCTCCCCGGCGAGGTGCCGCCACCCCGTGCGCCGGAGGGGGGAGAAGCGGCGAGCCGCTAAAACGGCCTTGGAGCCGATTTTTGCGGCGAGTCGGTATCAAACACTTGCCCACCACAAAAATCGGCCTGTAGCGCGATTTAGCGCTATCGAATCAGCTTCCTGATTTCGGCTAGGCGCTTTCTGGCCTCTTCCCTCGGCACCGGAGGGTCGACCACCTCGGGCGGCACTTTGAGCCCCAGCGCCTTCACTACGTTGCTCACGTAGGGCCTGCGCTTGCCGGGTATCCGCGCGATCGCGTCCCTTACCCCCTGCTCACCCACTTTTGCGATGAGCCAGTCCAGCGTGCGCCGGTCGCGGTCGTTCTCGATGATTACGTCCATGAGCACTTTCTGATCCTCACCCTCCCGTCATCCCCCCCGCGCCCCCCCTGCCCTTGCCGTGCTCGGCTC
>NZ_BAAHXE010000053.1:0-5178 GCF_054657095.1 Hydrogenophilus islandicus
AGTAGGTGCCGCCGCGCAAGAGATCGCCGCAACCGCTCGCGAAGGCGTTGGCAACGCCGAGAAGCAATCCCATGCTGCTTCTTCTGTGGCGGCAGCGATCGAAGAGATCTCCTCGTCGCTTTCAACCACCGCGAGCAACGCGCGCGAATCGGAACGGGCAGCACAAGCTGCGGCAGCGGAGGCGGAAGCCTCGGTGCGCATAGCCCAGGAGAACATCGCTCGCATGGAGGAGGTAGCGGCCGCCATTCGCGACTCGACCGAAAAGGTCAAGCAACTGTCGGAGAGTTCGAGCCGAATCAACGTCATCGTCGCGGTGATCAAGGAGATCGCCGACCAGACCAATCTGCTCGCGCTAAACGCCGCGATTGAAGCGGCGCGCGCCGGTGAACAGGGGCGCGGCTTTGCGGTGGTGGCAGACGAAGTGCGCAAGCTCGCGGAGAAGACGAGCGCTGCTACCCAGGAGATCACGTTGCTGATCGACCAGATCAATGCGCAGGTCCAAGAGTCCACCGACGCGATGGAAGCGATCGATCACCGGTCGGCAGAAGGCGCCCACTCGGCCCGCGAGGCTGCCTCCGCGATCGCTGCGCTGGTTCAGGATGCCGCGCGCGGTGGTGAGCGAGCGCGCGATATCGCCAATGCGGTCCGCGAGCAGGACGCTTCGGTGCAGGAGATCGCCCGCCAGATCGAAACGCTTGCACGGATGTCGGAGGATGTGGCAGCAGCAGCCAAGCGCAACGACCAAATTGCCGAAAGGCTCTCGGCGCTGGCGAATGCGCTCTCTGGCCGTGTCGCTCGCTACAAAGTGTAAGCTTGCCAAAACCGATCCTTCAGCGGTACGATAACGAAAACCACACACCGAGGGAAGCGATGAACCGCCCGACTCTTCGCACCACGCTATTCGCCACCGCCGCGCTCGCCTTGGGGGCATGCACCACCCCCTACAGCGAAGTGCCGGTTGCGACCAACTTTCCCACCACCACCCAAGAGAAACTGCAGTCGGCCCACCACTGGCAGGTCATCGCGCGCGGCATCGCCGCTCAGATCACCCAAATGCTCCAGCAGGAGCAGGGATGCCGCAGCGAAACGCTCCTTTGTCCGACGCTCGCGGTCGCGGTGCCCGATCGGCCATCCCCCTTCGAGCGAGCGGTCATTGCTGCGCTCACCACTGAGCTGGTGCGTCTTGGGTGGAAGGTTCGCACTGAGCTCCCCGCCGAGATCACCCTTCGACTTGAGACGCAGGCGACACGCTTCCAAAACCGGCCGGCTGACGGAAAGTTCACGAGCTTCGCGGCGCTCGGCGTCGGTCTCTGGGTGCTCAGCGACGACCCCAACATCGGCATCTGGGAGAACGTCTCGCCCGGCGCGTCGGGGCTCGTCGCCCTCGCCGCAGCCGATCTCTGGCGCTGGCAGACGAGCCAATTTGCGCATGGGCCGACGCCGGAAGTCGAAGTAATGGTCTCGGTCTCCGCCGATCGGCAAGGGGTCTACCTCGCCCGCACCACCGAAGTTTTCTATATTGCCGACAGCGACCTCGCGCTCTACGCGCCACCACCGGCCCCATTACCCGCACCGAAGGTTCTGCCGGTCCGTGGGAGCTGAGCCATGAAAAGACACTTCATTTGGCGTCCTTTCGTCGTGCTCGCTGCCACCGGGGCGCTCTTGGCCGGCTGCGCCACGACCCAGTCCGAAACGGCTCCGACCGTAAAAGAGGACCCCCAAGCGCTGCTCACCACCACCTACGCGCTGATCGACGCGATCGCCCAGCAGGCGCCTGCGTGGGTGCGCAGCGGCCCGGTGCTCGTCGCCACCTTCGTCGACGTCGACCAGCTCGAACACTCGACGACGCTGGGGCGCGCGGTGACCGAACAGGCGAGTACCCGCCTCGTGCAGCTCGGCTTCCCGGTCGTCGAAGTGAAGCTGCGCACCAACCTCTTTGTCAAGGAGAACACCGGCGAACTCCTCTTGAGTCGGGAGATCGGCAAAATCGCCGCCGAGCAGGCAGCGCGCGCCGTGTTGGTCGGCACTTACGCGGTTGGGAAACGGGCGGTCCATCTCAACGCGAAGCTCATCGACCCCGTGAGCGGCGCGATCCTGGCCGCACAAGACGGGGTGCTGCCGCTCGACAGCCACACGAAGAGCCTCCTGCGGTAGATCATGGCGAGCACGCTCCAGTTTGCGGCCGTTCCGGTCACCCCGTTCACGCAAAACTGTACGCTCCTCTGGGACCCCGCGACCGGCGAAGGGGTAGCCGTCGACCCAGGCGGCGACATTCCGCTGATTCTCGACGCCGCTGAGCGCCACGAGGTGACGCTCACCGCGATCTGGCTCACCCACGGCCATATCGACCACGCCGCAGGGGCGCCGCAGCTTGCGAAAGCGGCGGGAGGGATCCCGATCCTCGGCCCCCACCGTGCCGACGACTATTGGCTCCAAGGGCTCCCCGCGCAGGCGCGCACCTTCGGTTTTCCACCCACGTTGGCGTTTACCCCCGATGAGTGGCTCGACGATGGGCAGACGCTTTCTGTCGGGCGCTTTCCCTTTCAGGTCCTCCACCTTCCTGGCCACACCCCCGGCCATCTCGTCTTTTTTCAGCCGCAAGAGCGGCTCGCGCTCGTCGGCGACGTCCTCTTTGCCGGTTCGATCGGTCGAACCGATTTCCCCGGCGGCAACTTGGAGGACCTCGTCTCAGGAATCCGCACCAAGCTCTTTCCGCTCGGTGACGACGTCCGTTTCATTCCGGGCCACGGCCCGATGAGCACCTTCGGGGAGGAGCGCCGCACAAACCCCTTTGTCGGCGGTCGGTTCGGGTAATTCTGCTACCGCGACGTGTAACGGGGGCGCTGCGTCGCCCACTCAGGGGTCAATCCCCACGCGTCGGGGTCGGGTGGGGCGTTCGCAAGGCGCGACCGCTCGGCGTCGGGCAATTCGGGGAAGAGAACGAGGCCGGTTCGGCGCTCTACCTCAGCAACCGTCACGAGAAAACGGCGCAGGTCGGCGTCGGGTTCCGCCTCCTGCGGAACGATGAAGGCCAACACCCGCCGCTCGCCGTTCGCCTCCTCGCGGAGAAGAACACGGAAAAAGGCTTGCGGCACCGCGATCCATTCGTGGGAAAAACGTGCGGGATGCTCATCCCAGACGGGGCCGACGATCACCCAGAGTTTTGCTGCCCCCGGCGCAAAGCGGTTCGCTTCGAGCCGCTCGAGCCGTTCCCACGAACCGCGATTGTGCTCGGGCCGCTGCGGCGCGATGTTGCTCATGAGAAACGTGGCGTGCTGCGCCTCTTCACCGTAGCGCGTCCCGATCATGAAATTGGGCGCCATATGACCGCGGTCGAAGCCGGAGCGGCTATAGCTCTGGTGGGTCACGCAGCCGATATGCAGGCGACAGCGCCAGGTGCGCCAGTCGGGCTCAAACTGCTCCGGCCGGGGCTTGAGGCGAAAGCGCGGCGGCGGGTCGGCGCGGTAAGCAACCCATTGGGGCGCGCCGTGCCACTCGCTGTAGGAGATGACGAAACCGGGGTTGGTGAGGCGCGTTGCCAAGCGCGCCCCCCCTTTCGGCCAGCCGTAAGGGGAGTCTTCGGGGAGGGGTTCGGCCCCCACCCACAGACCCACCAAGGTAAAGAGCAGAGCGGCGAAAAATGCCCCCCACCCTGAGCCTTGAGGAGGCCAGAGCAGCGATCGTCTGCGCGTGCGTCCCATTGCAGAGGTCCGTTCTCGAGGAAAACGCGCTATTATCGGCGAATCACCTCCTCGTTGTGCATCGCCGATGCAAGAACCTCAACCCGCCCCGCTCCGCTATCCTCCCCAACGATGGTGGTGGGGCATTGCGCTCGCGTGCGCGGCTCTTGCTGCGGCAAGCGTCGCGCTCACCCACCTCCTGCGTCTCGCCCCCTGTCACCTCTGCATCTTTCAGCGCTTCCTCTTCATGGTGCTCGCGCTCACCGCGAGTGGCGCAGCACTCACGATGCGGCGGGCGGTTCTCGAGTTCTCGTTGGAACGTGACTCCTTTGGGGCGACGATGAGTTACAGCGCCTTTGCCGCCGCCACGTTTCTGCTTGCACTCGGCGGGATGGGCGTGGCGGGGTATCAAACGCTTCTGCAATGGCAGCCGGAAAAGTTTGCGTGTGGTGGCGCCCAGCTGAACCCCATCGAGCAGTTTGTCGAGTGGCTCGCCACCCTTTCGGAAACCCTCTTTCTCCCGACCGGTTTTTGTTCCGATCCCGGGCTCGTGATCGTGGGGCTGACCCTCGCCAACTGGGCGTTTCTCATCTTTGGCGCAGTGGCAGCAACCGCCCTCTGGACCTTCTTTCGTTTTCAGCCGCCGTTGGCCCGATAGGCGGCGAGTGCCCGCTCGCTGCGGTAGCGCGTCGGGTCGCGCGGGGCGTCCGAGCGCTTCTCTTGCGCCAGTTCCATGCGCGCTTGCGCAGCCATCTGCGCCGCCTGCGCAGCCACCTTGAGATCTTGCGGCGACGGGTCGGCTGGGGCCAACGCGGCCGCGCGGATTCGTTCGGCCTTCTGCAGCGTCTCTTCGGGGTTCTTTCCCGGGGTGGTATCGATCTGCACCTCCCCCGCCACCGCATAGCTCTGCCCGTCGGGGCCGCGCACCGTGGCGAACTGCGCCCCGCGGGTCACCAACCCGCCTGCCGCTGCGACGTGCGCCGCCTCGTGTGCCCGCACTTGGCGGTCGATCTCCCGCAGCCGGGCGACTTTTTGCGCCTTCTCGGCCTCATCTTCGGCCGATGCGGCAGGGCGGGTCGCACCGCTTGCACCCACGCCAAAAGAGAAGGCCGTTGCTGTGACCGCTGAGATCATTGTCGCCGACATGAAAACGCTCTCTTTACCATCTTAGCGCGGGCGTTCGCCCAACGCAACGGGCGGCAATTGCGGGTACAATCGGCCACTGGTTCAATCACCTGTTTGAGCAACCTCGATGAATACGTTTCTTGAACGCCGCTTTGCCCTCAGCGCACATGGGACATCGGTGCGGACCGAGCTCCTGGCAGGTCTCACCACCTTTCTCACCATGGCCTACATCCTTTTTGTCAACCCCGAGATCCTCTCCGCCACCGGGATGCCGAAAAGCGCGCTCTTCGTCGCGACCTGCCTTGCCGCAGCAATCGGCTCTTTCGTGATGGGGTGGTGGGCGAACCTCCCGATCGCGCTCGCGCCCGGGATG
>NZ_BAAHXE010000054.1:0-4620 GCF_054657095.1 Hydrogenophilus islandicus
TGTTTTCAAGCAGAAGACGGCATACCAGATGTTCATGGTAGTGACTGGAGTTCAGACGTGTGCTCTTCCGATCTCGCCGGGCGGGTGGGTTTGAGCCGGCGGGGGGGGCGAAGCCCCCCCCTGGAGGCGGCGCGCGTGCTTTGCACGCGCGGATTAGAAAAAGATTAGAACCGGATTAGCTTGGTTTCGGCGAAACGCGAAAACCCGCACCAGTACTGGCTTTCCGGCCTGTTCGGCCTGTGGATAGTGTATCCGCTGGAACGGTATTCGGCATCCGCTGGAACGGTATTCGGCATCCGCTGGAACGGTATTCGGCATCCGCTGGAACGGTATTCGGCATCCGCTGGAACGGTATTCGGCATCCGCTGGAACGGTATCAAGCGCGAGGCTTCCGGGGCTTGCTGGACTTCTTGGTCAAGTGCCGCCGCTGCGCCCCTTTGGCCTGCTTCTCGACGTAAACGAGGTCGCCACGAATCTCGTAGCTGAACCGCTGGCCGTAGGCCGCGCAGGCCTCTGCTACGTCGTCAAGCGCCTTGCGCAGCTTCTGCAGGGCGCTGCGCGGGTTGGCGTTCTCGCCACCCGCCAGCTTGAGCAACGTTTCCGCCTTCATGGGGAAGGGCTTGGCGTGGCTGGCGTAGAAGCCGTGCAGCCACTGCGCGAGCGGCTTTCCGTCCAGCGCACGGCGCACGGCCCATTCCACCTGCGTGTACTGGTCGGCGGCGAACAGCGGGAGTAGCTTCTCGTCCAGCTCGATCACCCACTCCTGCGTTTCCTCGTCCTTGGCCGCGAAACGAATCAGGCTGCCGATGTAGGTGTAGCGCCCTTGCTTGACCGTCACGGCATTGGCTACAAGCCGCTCGATGCGGTTGTGCAGCGTCGCCCGGTTCTTTCCGGTGTCGGTCTTGCCCATGAGCTTCAGCATGGCGTAGGACGTGACGCGGCATCGGCTGCCCAGCTCCTGAAGGCGCACGGCGTGCAGCACGCTTTCCCACACGTCGAGGTCGCCTTGGTCGAGGCGTTCGCCCTTGTAGCGGATCTCGATGCCATCGAGCGCGGCGAGCTGCTCGCCGTTGATGTACCGCCGCCGCCCCTTGGCGATGGCACCGAACAGGGCAGACCTTAGGAAGGCGTTCGGCACCGCCCGGACAGTCTCCGGCCATAGCGGGAGCTGCACCACGTTTTTCGGCAAGGGCGCACCCGGCAACGGGCGCTCTGCGCGTTGCTTCGCCCGAGCCTGCAATTCGGTGATTCGGTCCAGCAGGTCTTCGAGCTTCACTTCACCACCTCCTTGCCGTCTTTCAGCGAGTCGCCCTGCGCGTGGCGCTTGACGTACTTGCGCATGAATTCGCGCAGCAGTTGGGAACCGGTTCGGTCGTTGGCCTTGGCGGCCCGGTAGAAGGCGTCCCGTAGGGACTTCTCGACCCGTAATGACAGCATGGTTTTTTCGTCGCTCATAGTGATACCTCCTGAACGATGAAGTATAGCACTTGTACATACAATGCAACGCTATCCCGATGGAGGCGGAACGCTATCCCGATGGAGGCGGAACGCTATCCCGATGGAGGCGGAACGCTATCCCGATGGAGGCGGAACGCTATCCCGATGAGCTTGACGTTGGAACAAGTAGTGCTACAATGGTTTGTATCTACCCGATGCGCGTAATGCCCATCGGCTAAGTCCTAGCTGGGGACTCAAAAGAAACAGCAATAAGGGGCCTCCGGTTCGACCGGAAGGCATTAAGGGCCTCCGGCTTGACCGGAAGGCAATAAGTTTTCCCCGCGCACGCGGGGATCGACCGTCTGCGCAGCAGGGATCATGCTGCGATCTTGCGTCTTCCCCGCGCACGCGGGGATCGACCCTCGCGAGGTGATTGACCGCGACCGCGGCGGAGCCGCCTAGTGCGGAACGTAGGTCTGCCCCGCGTACTCGGGGAGACCGCCACGGGCGTAGCGCCGCTGATGATGTCCACCGTCTCCCCCGCGTACATCAGGATCGACCCGCGCACACGGCTACGGCTGGATCAGTAGCACAGGCGCGGCCATCAGCTCAAACGCGCGCGCTGCGACGCGCCGCCAACGAGCGGCGCGGGCCGCCGAAGGCGGCCAACAGGCGCGAGCACTCCATAGTCGTTTCCGTGCAGAGCAAGCGGCGGAGCCGCCGTCTCTGTGCGGAGCGAAGCGAGCACAGAGACGGCGGCGGTCCCGACCCACAAGGTTGGCCGCAAGCCCAATAACTGCGCGGATTTCCCCCAGATGGACGTATCCGCGCGCCGGCGTGAAATCGCGTGAAAACCGTCTGCGCCGTCGAGCAAGGCGCGATACAAGAAACTGCTCACCACACGCATTCACGCCAATCGAACACTCCCCAGAAGGCAGGCTGAGGACCGGGAAAGCCCCACAAGGGCGCGCCTGACCAGCACCCGCGAGGTCTGCCGAAGGTTCAGCGCCGTCGAGCAAGGCGCCATACAAGAAACTGCTCACCCCCCACCCTTGCCGCGAGGGTATCGCGTGCGAATAACACTTACCGCTCGACGAGGTCATGGGGGGGTGCCGGGCAACCGCCGCGGATGGGCGCAGAGCGCCCACCCTCATGACCTCGTTACGGGCGGGGCGGCCCCGGCGGGATGGGTAGGCCCATCCCTAGCCAAGAGGATGGATTTGGTCTCGATCCTACCGAGGAAGTCGAGTCGAAACCCCCGTAAACGGAGGATTGGGGGGTGTCGATGCTCCATTGGCTAGGGATGGGTCTGCGAGGAGGTGGACGTGAGTCGGAACTTTGGGCTTGGATCGAGGAACATGGCGGACGCTGCCAGGATCGCGCTTGGCCGCGCGGCGGATCGTGGCGAGATGTCCTTTGCGAGTGCGGCTGCGGTCGGGGATCGATTCGCGCTCTTTGCTAGCTGGGCAAAGGCGGAGGGGATCGGCAGGATGGAGCGGATCGATCGCGAGTTGGTGGAGCGCTACGGCCAGGAGCTTGCCGAGCGAGTCGAGGCTGGAGAAATGTCAGCGTCATATGCTCAGAACCTGGTATCCGCTGTCAACACCGTGATGTCGCTGGTCACCGAGTGGCAGAGCGTCTCACCCACGAAAGACTGCGGTATTGCCGAGCGCAGCACGATTCGCGAGGAAGCCCCGGGCGCGCTGGATCGTGAGGCCTACGGGCGCGCGCTCGAGGCGGTGCGGCAAGAGCTAGGGGATCGGGTGGCTGCTGTCGTGGAGCTAGCGCGCGAATTCGGGTTGCGCTCAAAAGAAGCTAGCTTGCTGGATGCCCGCGCGGCCCTCGTGGAGGCCCAAAATCGGGGCGCTATGACCGTTTCCGAGGGCACCAAAGGGGGACGTACCAGGGAGGTGCCGATCACGTCTCAGAGGCAGCTAGAAGCGCTTTCTCGGGCGGCTATTGCCCAGGGGCAAGACCGAAGCCTGATCCCGGCCAGCGAGTCATGGAAAGGGTGGCGGGAAGGCACCTTGCGAGATGCCCGGGAAATCGTCAAAGAGCACACCGGCGGAGGCCTGCACGATCTGCGCGCGGCCTACGCGTGCGAGCGCTACGAGGCTCTCACCGGCCACGCGGCGCCGGTGGTGTCGGGCGAGCGCTACGGCGACGATCGCGAGGCGCGCGAGCAGATCGCCGAGGAGCTGGGGCATGGGCGCGCCGACGTTACCACGGAGTACCTAGGATGAGGCTGATACGAGAGGTTGAACGCCTGACCAGGGGGTATGTGCGCAAGGGCGGCAAGGACAACCGCCGCCAGCAGCGGGCGCGCATGCTCGCGTTCGCCGAGGCATGCGCCCGGATGGGTGCGAACAGTCTAGGGCAGGTGGGCAAGCGGCACGTGGTCGCGTACTGGAAGGCACACCGTGATCTCGCGCCGGCGACGCTGTATGCCCATTGGCTGGCTATCCGCGAGCTGTGGCGGCTGGCTGGCAAAGCGGGGGACCCGCCGAGGCCTATTGCTGAGGCCGACGACCGGTAGCGCAGGGCGGCCGCCGACAGGGGACCCGCGCGCGAGCGAGAGCGAGCGCGTGGGGTGCGAGGCGGCCGGCCGAGCGGCGCCGCGAGGCCGCGAGCGAAGCGAGCGCCCAAGCGGACATCGCCACGGGCGCGTAGTCGCGAGGCAAGGGCGGGACACCACCACCTTCTTGGAGACCTTTTCTGCCGCCAAAAGCTGAGAAGACGCTTGCAATGGGCCTTTTGGGGGGTTCTATTTCGGCCCCCCTCTGGGTGGCCTATTCCCGTAGAGATCATCCCAGCTTAGGCCGAGCGCTTCCATGATGTCCCATGGATCGCATCCACCGTCGCAGTAGAACACCTCTTTGAAGTCCTGCAGGTGTAGGTTGGCACCGCATGCTGGGCACCTTGCCTGCCAAGCACCACCGCCAGTTTCTTCGACTTCGGTTAGGCGCGACAAGAAAAGCTCAACATTCATACTGGTTTTCTCCTTCTGTTGCTGGTTCTCGTACCGCCGCTTGCCGTGAGCACGGTTGCTGGTGTAGCACGAAGGGGGGGGCGCCGGGCGGGTGGGTTTGAGCCGGCGGGGGGGGCGAAGAGATCGGAAGAGCACACGTCTGAACTCCAGTCACTACCATGAACATCTCGTATGCCGTCTTCTGCTTGAAAAAT
>NZ_BAAHXE010000055.1:0-4011 GCF_054657095.1 Hydrogenophilus islandicus
TTCAACGGCCTGTTAAAAGGGGCCAGGCTCAATAAATTGTGCTACACTGCTGCCTCACCATGCCCCATCGACCCCGCATCCACCTGCCTGGCATGCCCATCCATCTGGTGCAACGCGGTCACAACCGCGGTGCCTGCTTCTTCACGGAGGAGGATTTTCTGGCCTACCGCGAGTGGCTGGGCGAGGCGCTGAAGAAAACCGGCTGCGCCCTGCACGCGTATGTGTTGATGACCAACCACGTGCATCTGCTGCTCACGCCGCCCACCGGGGAGGCGGTAGCGCAACTGGTCATCTCGCTCGGGCGGCGCTACGTGCAGTACAAAAACGTACAAACGTTCCGGCACCTTGTGGGATAGCCGCTTCAAATCCTCTCTGGTGCATGCGGAGGATTACTTGCTGTTGTGCCAGCGCTATATCGAACTGAACCCGCTGCGTGCCGGGATGGTGGATGATCCGGCAAAGTATCCCTGGAGCAGTTACCTCGCCAATGGGCTGGGACAGCCGGATGCCTTGCTGTCGACACATGTGCTCTATTTGTCGCTGGATCGCGAGGTGCAGCCACGGCAGGCGGCATATCGCGCCTTGTTTCGCAGCGAACTGAACAAGGAAGCGCTTGCCGACATCCGTCTTGCGCTGAACCAGGGCCAGCCCTTGGGCAAGGGCCGCTTTCTCGACCAGATCGAGCAAATGGTCGGACGCCGCTGCGAAGTTCGACCCCGCGGCCGGCCACGCAAGATCGAGCGCGCCGATGCGACGGAGCAATAGATTAATTGAGCCTGGCCCCTTTTCCTTCGGCAGCGGCTGGGGACCCATGCGCGGGCGTTTGCCGTGGTGCACTATGACCTGAAGCGCGTGTGCCTGCCGCGGCAACTCGCGTGGGTAGGGGGCTGGCGTAAAATAGCACAAGCACACCCATGATGACCACCCCCCCGGTGCCCCAATGCCCCACCACGACAGCGGCTACAAGCTCCTCTTCGCCCACCCCGAGATGGTGCGCGATCTCCTACTTGAGTTCGTTCCTGGCAACTGGCAGTCGCTCATCGACTTCTCGACGCTGGAGCGCATCAACGCGATGAATTCCAGTCCAAACCCGACCGCTGGATGGCGTTGCGGCTCTTGGTCTACATCGGGCTCTTCTACCAGGAGCTGATCCGGCAAAACCGCCACCTGCGGCGCTTGCCGCCGGTACTTCCGATCGTGCTCTACAATGGCGAACGCCGCTGGCGCGCGGCGACGGAATTTTCGGCGTTGATCGATCTGGCAACGCCCGAAGTGTTGCGCGCTTACCTCCCGGAACTTCGTTACGTACTCATTGACGAAGAGCGGTATGATCCCGCGGAGCTCGCCCACCGCCAAAATCTCGCTGCGGCGCTCTTTCGGCTAGAATTGGCACGTACGCCTGACGAGATCCGGGGGGTGGTGCGTGCGCTCGTCGCCTGGCTTGACGCTCCTGAGCAGCGGGAGTTGCGCCGCACGCTCACCAAGTGGCTGCTCCGCTTGATGCGCCGCAGAGTCACCCAAACCGAGATTCCCGAGGTTCAAGATCTTTTGGAGGTAGACACCATGCTTGCCGAACGGATGAAGCGCTGGACGAGAGAGTGGAAGGAAGAGGGATTGAGGGAAGGGTTCCAACAGGGAATCCAACAGGGAATCCAACAGGGAATCCAACAGGGAATCCAACAGGGAATCCAGCAAGGCGAGCTTCTGGGGAAACGAGTCGAAGCTGCGACGACACTCCG
This sequence comes from Hydrogenophilus islandicus, assembly GCF_054657095.1. Lineage (NCBI taxonomy): Bacteria > Pseudomonadati > Pseudomonadota > Hydrogenophilia > Hydrogenophilales > Hydrogenophilaceae > Hydrogenophilus > Hydrogenophilus islandicus. Next base: position 1,740 of record NZ_BAAHXE010000055.1, read on the forward strand.
GCGGCTCCTTGCCAAGCGATTTGGGTCGATTCCAGCGGAAGTGGAGTTGCGCATCTCGGCGGCCTCGCTTGAGGAGCTCGAAGCGTGGTTTGACCGCGCGATCGACGCCCCGACGCTTGCGGCGGTTTTTGAGTAAAGGCAAGCCGTCTCTATAACCTACACCCTCCGCAACCAGAGTGCCAACGGCGCCCCCGCATCTCCTCGCTGACCCCACGGCACGCCAGCGGCTAGGGGCGAACGCGCGGGCTTTTGCTCTAGAACACTATGACCTGAAGCGCACGTGCCAGCCGCGGCAGATGGAGTGGGTGGGGGGGTTGGCGTAAAATAGCACACGAACACCATAACCGCCTCATCAGTGCCTCGATGACCGACCACGACAGCGGCAATAAGCTTCTCTTTGATCCAACCTCGTTACGGCACTCTTTCGGCTAGAATGGGCACGCACATGAGCTGATGGCGTACCCAAATCGACGTGAGGAGACCCGGATTCAGGTGAGACTCGATCAAAAAACTGTAGCAATCATCAAAACAGAAATTACACAGCGGCTCGGCGACAACGTCACGATCCGGTTGTTTGGCAGCCGCGCCGACGACGCGCAGCGCGGAGGCGATATCGACTTGCTCATAGAAACCCCGCATCCAATCCCGCACCGCATCGTGATGGAATGCAAGATTGCAGCGGCACTTTTTATCAAGCTGGGCGGGCGCAAGGTCGATGTGCTGATCAAAGATCCCACGATGCCGATACAGCCCATTTATAAGATGGCCTATTCCCAGGGGGTCGTGCTATGAACGCAAACGATCTTGTTGAGCAGCTCCTGCGTTTGTGCGAAAAAGAGGCGCGCCTGCTTAAACGGTCTGCAGCGCGTGTAGAAGCGCTGCAATTGGACCTCTCCAGGATCATTGCGCTCGATCAAGATGACCAGACCAGCGAAACTCTGGAAACTTTCGTTGCACGTTTCGCCCGGCTGCAGGACATGCTAGGAGATAAACTACTCCCCGCGATGCTGCGCGCCACATTGGAGAAGACGGGTACGCAGCTGGACAATCTATTTCGCGCAGAAAAATTGGGGTGGATTGAGTCGGCGGAGCAATGGGTGGAATTCAGAGCATTGCGTAACCGTTTGGTGCATGAATATGTGGAAAATCCGGCGGATTACCTCGACGCACTACAGGTAGCACTTCGCGCAGTTCCCGTATTAACCGGAATGCTTGAAACGATGCAGGCCTACGCAGTGGAACATGGACTGCTGGAGCGCCGGACAGGGCAAAACGACAATACGGCGGGACGCGACAGATAGCGAAGTCATTCACCAACGGTGTGTCGCTCCACCGCCTGCTCGAAACCGCCCCGTTGAACGCCCTCGAATCCTTCCTCGCCACTATCCACGGCGGGCGCTCGCCAGTGTCGCCGAGTACCTCAAGGCCGACGGCAGCCGCCTGGAGCACTACTACCGCCCTCTCAACGAAGCGACCGCGCTCTTTTCGCCCGCCGATGGGGTGATCGAGGTCTTCTCCGCACGCCCCGCGGTACGCCAGCAGCTCGCGCGCGCCTTTGCCGAGGTAAGCCACTTCGCGTGCAAGCGCTGCGCCTACCGCCGGCGTTGCTGGGGGGACGAGGGATGAGCGATCTTCTCTTCGTCACTTCAACGCAGCCAGTGCCGCTTCCGGCGCTTTGTCGAGCACCTTGAGGAGCGCCTTGGCGGCACCACTCGGGCAGCGCTTGCCTTGTTCCCACTTGCGCACCGTATCAAGCGAGACGTTGATGCAGCGCGAGAACTCGACCTGGCTCAAACCCAGGCGGCTGCGGATACGCCGTGCATACCGGGCGGCTTCTTGCAGCGCCTCCCGTTCATCCTCGGCGATCTGGCGCGCGATCTCCTCGTCAGTCGTGGCATCGACCCGGGCTTCGTCGATGCGCCCGACAGCCGCAGTTGTCGCATCAGCCGGATCAATCGTCATGCGCACGGTTCCCATAGCGTTTGATCTCCCGCTGTCAAAGAAGGCCTGCGCAGCGTAAGCAAAATCAAAGCCGCGCTCGGTGAAGCACGCATCACCCTTGGCCTCGTCCCATTCGAACTCCATAGGGGAAGTATAGCCCTTTGGGCTACTGGGCGCAAGCCGGGAGGTGCGGAATGAGCTCCTCCACCCACCCCACCCAGGCGCACGCGGACTTGAAGCGCATCTGCCTCCCGCGGCAACTCGCGTAGGTAGGGGGTTGGCGTAAAATAGCACACGCATACCCATGACCGCCTCACCGGTGCCTCGATGA
>NZ_BAAHXE010000056.1:2500-4003 GCF_054657095.1 Hydrogenophilus islandicus
GGAGGCGTAGGGAAACCGAGTCTGATAAGGGCGACGAGTTGCTGGACGTAGACCCGAAACCGGGTGATCTATCCATGGCCAGGGTGAAGGTGGGGTAACACCCACTGGAGGCCCGAACCCACTACTGTTGCAAAAGTAGGGGATGAGCTGTGGATAGGGGTGAAAGGCCAAACAAACCCGGAAATAGCTGGTTCTCCCCGAAAGCTATTGAGGTAGCGCGTCGCATCGACGCTTGCGGGGGTAGAGCACTGTCATCGTTGGGGGGGTCATTGCGATCTACCCCGCGATAGCAAACTCCGAATACCGCAAAGCGCTATGCGGCAGACAGACACCGGGTGCTAACGTCCGGTGTCGAGAGGGAAACAACCCAGACCGCCAGCTAAGGCCCCCAATGCGTGGCTAAGTGGGAAACGAAGTGGGAAGGCTAAGACAGCTAGGAGGTTGGCTTAGAAGCAGCCACCCTTTAAAGAAAGCGTAATAGCTCACTAGTCGAGTCGTCCTGCGCGGAAGATGTAACGGGGCTCAAGCCACGAGCCGAAGCTGCGGATGCACACTCCTGTGTGCGTGGTAGGGGAGCGTTCGGTAAGCCTGCGAAGGAGAATCGAGAGGTTCTCTGGAGGTATCCGAAGTGCGAATGCTGACATGAGTAGCGATAAAAGGGGTGAAAAGCCCCTTCGCCGAAAGCCCAAGGTTTCCGACGCAACGTTCATCGGCGTCGGGTGAGTCGGCCCCTAAGGCGAGGCTGAAAAGCGTAGTCGATGGGAAACGGGTCAATATTCCCGTACCACCGTGCAATGCGATGGGGGGACGAAGAAGGGTAACGCCGCCAGGTGTTGGACGCCCTGGTCTAAGCCCGTAGTCAGGCTGGGTAGGCAAATCCGCCCAGCATCGACAAGAGGTGATGGGGAGGAGAACCTCGGTTCTCCTCTAGGCGCGATCCCAAGCTTCCAGGAAAAGCCTCTAAGCTTCAGTTGCACGGTGACCGTACCGCAAACCGACACAGGTGGGCTGGTGTCAAAGCACCAAGGCGCTTGAGAGAACCCAGCAGAAGGAACTCGGCAAATTGACACCGTAACTTCGGGAGAAGGTGTGCCCCTGGGGGTGTAAGGGCTTGCCCCTGAAGCGCCTGGGGGTCGCAGAGAATCGGGGGCTGCGACTGTTTACTAAAAACACAGCACTCTGCAAAGACGAAAGTCGACGTATAGGGTGTGACGCCTGCCCGGTGCCGGAAGGTTAAGTGATGGGGTGCAAGCTCCTGATCGAAGCCCCGGTAAACGGCGGCCGTAACTATAACGGTCCTAAGGTAGCGAAATTCCTTGTCGGGTAAGTTCCGACCTGCACGAATGGCGTAACGGTGGCCCCACTGTCTCCTGCTGGGACTCAGCGAAATTGAAGTGGTTGTGAAGATGCAATCTACCCGCGGCTAGACGGAAAGACCCCATGAACCTTTACTGCAGCTTTGCATTGGACTTTGATGTGGCCTGTGTAGGATAGGTGGGAGGC
>NZ_BAAHXE010000057.1:0-2864 GCF_054657095.1 Hydrogenophilus islandicus
GATGAAACGCTGGACCAGAGAGTGGAAGGAAGAGGGATTTAGGGAAGGAATCGAGCAAGGCATCCAACAGGGAATCCAGCAGGGAATCCAGCAGGGAATCCAGCAGGGAATCCAGCAAGGCATCCAGCAAGGCGAGCTTCTGGGCAAACGCGTCGAAGCCGCGACGACACTCCGGCGGCTCCTTGCCAAGCGCTTTGGGCCGATCCCAACTGAAATCGAGCTACGCATCTCGGCAGCCTCCCTTGAGGAGCTCGAGGCATGGTTTGACCGCGCGATCGACGCCCCGACGCTTGCGGCGGTTTTTGAGTAAAGGCAAGCCGTCTCCATAACCTACACCCTCCGCAACCAGAGGGCCAACAGCGCCCCCGCATCTCCTCACTGACCCCGCGGCGCGCGAGCGGCTGGGGGCGAACGCGCGGGCGTTTGCGGTGGAACACTATGACCTCAAGAGCGTGTGCCTCCCGCGGCAGATGGAGTGGGTGGCGGGGTTGGTGACGTAACCGCCCCCCTTCACCCGATCCGCCCCTCTCTGTCATAGTCCCCAAGCTGCGCAAGCCATTTGTCGGCCTTTGCGGCTGTAACAAGCAGGCCCGTCGCGCGATACTCCTCCCACGCCTCGAGCCTCTCCGCCGATACCGCGATGCCGTTTCGGCGCTGCGCCTCGATCGCATTGAGTACTGTCGATATCCGTCACTAAGTGTTATAGTATGAAGATGAAACGAGTCTTCAAAACCCGCCACTTCAGTCGCTGGATGCGAAAGACCGAGCTGACCGACGAGGCACTGTGTGGCGCAGTGCGCGAGATGTCGCAAGGGCTGATCGACGCAGATCTCGGCGGCGGTGTGGTCAAGAAGCGGGTAGGGCTGGTCGGTCGGGGCAAGCGTGGCGGTGCCAGAACATTGGTGGCTACCAACAAGGGCGACTTGTGGTTCTTCGTGTTTGGCTTCGAGAAGAATGAACGGGCCAACATCAGCGCCGAAGAAAGAGAAGCGTTGCAGACCATTGCCCAGGATTTGCTGTCCCGCACCGGCAAGGAACTCGATGCTGAGGTGGAAGACGGATCACTACAGGAGATTTGCCATGACGACCAAAACTAAGGCCAAAAGCCGAATCCTGGAGGCTGTGCACGAGACGGCAGCGGATCTGCATCGCCTGGGTTTCATCGACCACCGCAAGATGCGCAAGTACGACGCGCTGTGCCTCGACCCAATTCCCGAGTACGACAGCGAGAAAATCCGCTCACTGCGTGATCGTTACCAGCTCAGCCAAACCGTATTGGCGTCGCTGCTCAATATCAGCCCGTCCACTGTTCGCCAGTGGGAGCTTGGTGACAAGCACCCCAGCGGCCCATCGCAGAAGCTGCTCAACCTACTCGAGCGCAAAGGCCTTGAAGCCTTGATCTGAAGGCAAGAGCGCGACACCGATGTGTCGCGCTGCTCCCTTCCTCTTCAGCGTTGTCCGAAAAATAATGACACTCATCGGACAAAAAATCAGGCGCTGCACATCGAGGAGCGCCTGTGATGACCAGGCGCACGCCGCTTGACGCCGCTCGCCCAAGCCGAGGCGCTGCGCGCCATTCGATTGGTGCTCGTGCGGCCGCGCGGCGACGTGGCGCTCAAGGTCACCGGGGCGCTCGGCGAGGCGAGCTTGAATGAAGCGGTCCATGTGCCGATCCTGGATGCGCTGGCTGACCACAAGCCCAAAACGCTCGCTGAGCTGGAGCAGGCCCTTGTCCCCAAGGTGGGCCTTGCACAACTGCGTGAGGCCGCGCTTTTGCTCACCGGCAGACGTTCGCGCAGAAGCGGCTGCCCATGTTGAAGGCGTTGATGGTGGCGTGAGCTCGTCACACGTCCTGGGGCAGCCCTCTTCGACGTCGCGGGGCTTACCGAGGCGATCTGCACGCTCCTCGCCGAACCCGCAGCGCGTAAGCAGCTGGGAGTAACCGCCGGGCGCTTGCGGTGGTGCACGTGGACTTGAAGCGCGTCTGTTTGCCGCATCCACACACGCGGTTCATGGGGCTGGTATTTCCGAGGGAGCGTTGGCATAATATGCTATATACATGGTTTCGGAGCTAGCTATGCCCACCCGTAATGTCGTACTGACCGAGAGTCAGGCGAAGTTCGTCGAACAGATGGTCGCCAGCGGCCGCTACCAAAATGCCAGCGAGGTGCTGCGTGAGGGTTTGCGCCTGGTGCAGGCCCGCGAGGCCGAGCAGGCAGCTAAATTGGCTGCTTTGCGTGAGGCCATCACCGTTGGCATGGATGACATTGAAGCGGGGCGGTACACAGCGTTCACCGACGCCTCGTCATTGCGCGCGCACATCGATACCCTCACCCAGCAGGTCCTGGACCAGCACGCATGAGTAGCTGGACGGTCCGTCTCTCAGATCGAGCCGCCCGAGACATCGAAGAGATCCTGGCCATGTGGCACGCCACGGGCGCAAGGGCCGGCACGTCGTGTTTTTTCGTGCCCGTGACAGCGAAGCGGTCATCGACGTTTTGCGCATCCTGCACGACAGCATGGAGCCACAGCAGCATCTATCGGCTGGCCTAGCGTGAGGGCTTGCCGATCGATGAACTTCGGCTGCGCAATCGTCGCAAGCGACACCCCCCATGCACGAAGCAATCCGCTATAACGAAACCGGCCGGTTCGTCGACTTCTTTGACGTCGCAGGGCTCAGCAAAGCGATCTGCGCGCTCCTGGCGACCCCGCAGCGCGCGAGCGGCTGGGGACCCATGCGCGGGCGTTTGCCGTGGTGCAATATGACCTGAAGCGCGTGTGCCTGCCACGGCAACTCGCGTGGGTAGGGGGCTGGCGTAAAATAGCACACGCATACCCATGACCACCCACCAGTGCCTCGATGC
>NZ_BAAHXE010000058.1:0-2411 GCF_054657095.1 Hydrogenophilus islandicus
ATACGGTCACTCTCGCTCATTTCCAGTAAAATGCTGATTTGTTCAGCGTGTCCTTAGCTTGATCATGAGGGAACCGCCGCTGTGAGCCAATCCGGATTCATCCTTCGTATCGCGCCAGGAGGCGAAGACAAGGTGCCTGAGGCGCTTCGCTCGGGTGAGTTGATCATCGGATGGGCCGAGGCTGACGGGCTCCTCGACTCAAACCTCTGTTGGGAGAGCTTCCGCGATATCGTCCGCCGCGCCTACTACGCGGACCAGCCCGATCTACGAAGAGCCGGTGGTGCCGCGGGTCATCTCTGGCGGTTCATCCGGGAGATGAAGCCCGGCGACCTCGTCGTCGTCCCATACGGGGCCGACTTTTTCGTCGCGGAAGTGTCTGGGCCCGCGACTTACAATCGGGCCAAGGTCAACGACGACTCCGCCTACAGGCGGGCGGTTCGGTGGCTCAACGGCGGGAAGCCCATCTCCCGTCAGCTTGCGAGATCGGCCCTGGTCTCGCGCATGAAGACGCAGGGCACATGCGCCGACGCGACCGACCTCCTCGATGAAATTAAGGAATGCCTCGGCCTCGCCGAGGGGGGCCAGACGCCCACGTTCCAAACCGATCTCCAAGCACGCTTGATCCGCGAGGTGCTGACGGAAATGCGCAGCGGCCGCATCGAGAGCTTCGGCTTCGAGCGGCTTATCCAAACCGTTCTGCGCGGCCTCGGGGCGGAGGAAGTCCGTATCGTGCCGAGGAGTCAAGACAAGGGGGCTGACCTCATGGCTACGTTCCGCGTGGCCGGAGTCTTTCAACAGGTCGTGGCCGTTCAGGCGAAGCACTGGCAGCCGGAACCCCCAGTGTCCCGTGAGGTAGTTGAGCAGCTCATTCGGGGCATTGAGGCGGAGTCGGCAAACCTCGGCATGGTGGTCACGTCGGGCTCGATCTCCGACGAGGCAGTTCAGGCGGCGGAACAGTACTTCGAGGAAAAGGGGATTCGAATTGAACTACTCGATGGGGAGCAGTTCGCCAAGCTCATGATCGAGCACGGCATACGGACAAGCTAACAACAGCATGCAGCGGACGGCGCTTCGCGCCGCCGCTGATGCTGACCGTTAGGGGGAACTATGTGGAAGAAGGTACTGACCGCACTTGGCTTTATCGGCATCCTGATTGCAGCAAGCGTTGGAGGCCAGATCGGTAAAGAGGTTGGTAAGGCCGCGATGAAGCCCAGCCAGCAAGAAGTCGAGGCGAAACTTGTCGAAGGGTTTACTAAAGCCGCGAATCAATACAACCAGCGATTACCAATGATGGTCGATCAAGACACCCGATTGGATAAGGTGACTGTTGGGCCGGGTCCGAGAGCTGTATATCACTACACCTTTCCTAAATACACATCGAGAGACATTGATGCAAACTGGCTTCAAACAAATCTCCGGCCTGAGGTTATGCGGAAAGTCTGTGCGAGCGCAGACATGAAGAAATCGCTTCAATATGGTGGCATTTATGTTTATGCATATTCTGGAAGTGATGGGGTTGAAATCACCCGCTTTGAAATCGACAGAAACGACTGCGGGTTTCCAAGAATTACCCCCTAACATGGCGTTCGAGAGGGACGCCGCAAAAGCGCGGCGCCCCTCAACTTTACGTTAGGCGACGCGGTAACGCCACCTTTACCGCAACTCACAAACGGAGAACCACTATGAAAAGCTTATTGATTGCCCTACTTCTCGCCGTTACCACCACTGCGAGCGCAGCAAGCGCCGTTGGGGATGCCGTAAAGACGGCGAATCCTTTTGACCTTGATCGGTGCGAACAGAATTTCAGTAGCAACTTGGAATCACAAAGCAAATCCGGAGCACTGCTAATTGCCCGCAATGATGTCGGCCAATGCATGGGAGCATGCGCTAGCGAGCAGGGCATTTGCATTGGTCAATGCCAAGGAAACGGTCAATGCATTTCTAACTGTGCAGCAGCTCATGGTCGTTGTGTGGCTCGCTGCAACTAGGTAGCACAAGAAATTATTGACTGCCTAACACTGCGCTCCAAGGGACGCTGCGCGATAAAGCCGCGCAGCGTCCCTGAGCTTGAACGTTAGCAGCTTATCCCGCTGGCCACGCCAGCACCGTTTGATGAAGGAGTGTGATGAACAAAGCACGTTTTGCAGCAGCCTTGCTGGCCTTGGGCGCAGCATCGGCCCATGCTGATTTACCCCTCACCGTTGAAGACCTGATCACCGACAAAGGCAAGGTCAAGCTCGATGTGTCACTGGCCTACGCCAACAGCGACCGCCAAGGCGTCTCCACGGCTGAGCCCATCACCGTGCAAACGGGGGCAACCTCGTTTGTCACCCTGCCCACGCTGATTGGTGAAAGCCGTGGCAACAGCGATTCAGTGGTGGGCACTTTGGGCTTGCGCTACGGCTTAACGG
>NZ_BAAHXE010000059.1:0-1941 GCF_054657095.1 Hydrogenophilus islandicus
TAAAATCAAACCCGCACACGCCACTGCTTCAACAAACGACCCGTGAAGCAGTGCAAAAGGCAAAGCGGCAGAAAACAAGATTATGGCCAGAGTTCGCATACTCCAAACTTACAAGATCCAGGTCTGAAAATCAAGCAGCTGCTTAGCCTGTTACAATAGTTCCCATGCATGATCAGTCGCCGGAGGCGGGCGATGGGACTCGCGCTACGTCAATCGCAACGCTACACCTACGCCGACTACCTCACCTGGCCCGAGGATGCCCGCTACGAGCTCATCGACGGTGAAGTCTACGCGATGGCCCCGGCGCCCAACCGCCGCCATCAGGAGGTGGTCTTGGAGTTGGCGCGGCAAATCGCCGACGCCCTGGAGGGTACCCCCTGCCGGCCCTACATCGCCCCGTTCGACGTGCGTCTGCCCCGCGCGAATGAAGCGGATGAGGCGATCGACACCGTGGTGCAACCCGACATCAGCGTGATCTGCGGTAAAGAGCGACTCGACGAGCACGGCTGCCGCGGTGCGCCCGACTGGATCATCGAGGTACTTTCGCCCGCAACCGCCGCGCACGACCAGATCGTCAAGCGTGCCGTCTATGAGCGCGCGGGGGTCCGGGAGTATTGGCTGGTGCACCCCACCGACCGCGTCGTTACGATCTACCTCTTGGAAAACGGCGCTTACGGCAAGCCCGCGGTGTACGAACTTCAGGGCACCACTGCGGCGGTGACGCTCCCGCAGGTGGTGATCGACTGGGCACGGGTGCTCAGGGAGTGAGGCGGCAACCTACGCGATCACTGCACCGGTCACGATGTTCAAAACGCCAGGTGATTTTGACGAGGATGTAGCGTTCTACGCTGAGCGCCTCTCGTGGTACGACTTCGTGGATGAGGCCAACCTCAACGCCTATAATGAATGGGGCTGGGCAGTCGTCGATGAAGAGGTGCTCAAGGCGCGCTCGGCGCTCGAGCTTTTGCGCAACCGGATCAGCGACGACCATCGCGCCCTGCTCGATGCCGCGGACCGGCAGTGGCGCGCGCACCCTGCCGCCTTCGACGCGATGTTCCGCGTGGCGATTGCGAAGGCGGATCTGGCGACCACGCTCGCCGAGTGGGTGCGGGATGAAGAAGGCCGTCCGGTGCCTGTGCCGCCGTCGCACTGGTGGTGGCGGACGTCGGACAAATGGTAGACCTTGGCAGTCCTGTCCTGCCCGCTCCCGTTTCGGGCGAAAGCGGCTTTTGCGCGCCGCCGCAGCCGCACCGGCGGCGTAGGTCTTCTTTCAACGCAGGAAGTGACCGATGAGGCCGGCTACGATGCCGAATACAAGAACGCCGCCTAGGAGCGCCAGAGGAATGAGCATGAGCCAGCCAGCAATGAGGGAACCGGGGAAAAGCGTGGCGAGGATGACACCGGAAAAGAACATGAAGCCCAGGGTGGAACCAAGAGCCATGACAGGATCGAAACGTTTTTTGTGGCCCAACATGGATAACGATCACGTGAATGCCCGACGCCCGCGCATATTATACCCTTTCGACCCCTAAGCGACCAGCTTGGTCGAGGTCGATTCGATGCGCTCACGCAGGCGCGACAGCGGCCCGCTGGCGAGATCCTGCAGCGTGACGAGGATGGCGAGCTTGGCGGCAGGAGTCATGATGGGCTATTCTGGAGGAATGGATACGTTCATTGCCGTCGTCATTCTGGTCGTTTTGGTGCTGGCGGTGGTGGGCTTTGTCGCCTTCGCGCTCGATCTGGGCAGCGCCGTGGGCGATCGGGTCGATGCCTTCATTCGCCGCCGCCGTTGATGTGGTTCCAGTAGGCCACCGCCTCATCGCACCAGTCGGCGAGCTCGGCGATCGGCATCGCCATCAGTTCGCCATATCCCCAGCCGGTGACATGCGCCAGATGGATCAGCGCGTCGCGGCCGGGGAGGGGACGTTTCCCAGCTGCTCG
>NZ_BAAHXE010000060.1:0-1717 GCF_054657095.1 Hydrogenophilus islandicus
ACCTTTGTTTTGCCGTGGAACAATGAGCGCCACATTCTCCCCAGCCAGCATGTGACGCATGACTCGCTTGACCGTTCTCCAAACAACAGAATCGTGATAAAAAATATGACGGACATCAAACGGCCGGTACATGACCGGCACAATCAAACGCTCCACATCATACTCCGGCACCTCTTGAAGCATCTGCCAAGCACGCCGTATGCTCCATCCCTTCTTCTCTCTGATCTGGAACAACAAATGGAGATCTTCATCGGAGTCCTTGCTGTGTTTGAAAAGTAGGATCCTGTTTTTCAAACGGTGCTTGTCAAAATCTATAACGAACTCGTCACGGGCGGTAGTCATTCCCGCACCATGAAGAGGAAAAATATCCGTTATCTTGATGAAGGTCTTGTAGTGCTTCTGTTCATCCTCGTCACGCGGCACAAAGAGATAGAACTCTGGCTTGGGGTGGGTTTCGGTCCACGGGGTGGTGCGCACGTCGTGCGCGTGGAGCCATTCGTACTTGGCCTCCCGCAGGCCCCAGAGCTCAGCGTGGCGCACGGTGGCCGTGCCGCCGCTACCCGTCTTGACGAAGAAGGCGATCGCCACTCCCTGCCGGATGTCGAAGACATTCTCGTCGGGGCTGCCATCGGGGCAGCGCTCCCGTTTGAGGGCGTTGCCGTGCAGGTCGAGAACGTAGATCTCGTCGAAGGTCTGCATGAGGCTGCGGCGCATGCCGCGGAAAGTGGGGTTGTCGAGGTAGGCGTGGTTGGTGATCATCCCCACCACCCCCGCGCCCGCCTGCTCGATCTTCCACTGGGCAAAACGGATGAACTTCACGTAGTCGTCCTGAAGCCACTTCGAGTTTCGCTCGCCCAACGGCTTGCCGTCTACCTCCTTGTAGGTTTCAATCTGCTTTCTGATCCACTCGCCGTTATTCGCCGAGTGGCCAGAGTAGGGGGGATTGCCGAGAATGACGAGAATAGGTTTACGCTTCACTTCGCCCGCCAAGTGCGACTCTTCGGCAAGCGACGCAAGACCAGGGAGGTTACTTGAAGCCAGTTCAGCCATCTCCAGGGTGTTGGTGAGGTAAAAGGGGACGCGCTCACCCGCTTGCAGCCGATACCCCAGCTCTTCGAGGAGAAAGGCGATCTTGAGGTGGCCGACGGCGTAGGGGGCCATCATCAGCTCAAAGGCGTGGAAGTTCTTCAGGATATGGTTGCGGATGAACTCCGCGCGACCGCCGGAGCCGTATTTGCTCTCGAACTCCTCGACGGCCTCTTCCGCCGCTCGGGCGACGAAGGTCATCGTGCCTGCTGCCGGGTCAAGGAGGGTCACGTCAGGTGCGGCGAGTCCGTCGGCTTTACCAAATTGCTCTTTCAGCAGTTGATGAAGGGAGCGGACAATGTAGGAGACGGCCGGTTCGGGGGTGTAGTAGACCCCGCGGCTCTCGCGCTCCTTGGGGTCGTAGCAGGCAAGAAAGGTTTCGTAAAAGTGGATGACCGGGTCGCTCCCTTTCTGCTCTTGGGCGTAGCGCGCGATCATGCCGGTAATGTCGGCAACGCTCAAGACTTCGGCGATGTCGTCGACGATCCAGACCAGCTCCTCAGGAGAATCACCGAGCGAGATGTAGCGAAAGAGGTCGCGCAACACGCCGAGCGTTGCAGGGATGTGGTCGAAGGCCTTGCGGCGCGAAAATCCTTCAGGGGCGCGGGTGCGCGCCGCAAAGAGGCCGTAA
>NZ_BAAHXE010000061.1:0-1569 GCF_054657095.1 Hydrogenophilus islandicus
TAAGCGATAATAAATTCCTAATGGATGTCTTGAACTACTTAGATTTGGATCCTTATATCTCAGGAACTACCCGCGGAAAATTAAACCAAGGCATAATGAAGAATATTACCATCCCCCTCCCACCCCTCCCCGAGCAACAGGAAATCGCCCGCATCCTGCAAACGGTGGACCGCAAGCTCAAGGCCGAGGAGGCGCGCAAGCAGGCCCTGGAAGTGATGTTCAAGACGCTGCTCCACGACCTGATGACGGCCCGGCGACGGCTTCCGAAGGGGTTTGTAACGCAATTTGAAAAGAGTTCGGAGGTGTTGCAATGAGCGTTGGGAGCGAACGCAGTACGGTACAAAATCCCTTCATCCGCTACGCGGAGGAAGCGGGCTGGAACTACCTGCCTCCGGAGGAGGCGCTACAGCTTCGTGGCGGTGTGGCGAGCCCGGTGCTAAAGAGCGTCCTTGTGGCGCAGCTCCAGCAGCTCAACCCCGGCGTGGTTGATTCGGTGACCAAGGCGGAAGAGGTTGCCGCCCGCCTGCTGGGTGTGCGCCCCAATATCGAGGGCAACTTTGAGGTCTGGGAGTATCTCAAGGGGCTCAAGACGCTGTTTGTGGAGGCCGAACGGTGCGAGCGCAACCTCCGCCTTTTGGACACGGAACACCCCGAAAGGAACACCTTCCACGTCACCGTTGAGTTTTTCTTCAAACTGGGTGCCGACGTGATCCGCGCCGACGTGGTGCTCCTGGTCAACGGGATTCCGGTCATCGTGGTTGAGACCAAGGCCGCCACCAAACGGGATGGGATCGCGGTGGCCTTGGATCAGATCCGGCGCTACCACGAGCAGGGGCCCGAGCTCATGGCGCAGGCTCAGCTCTTCGCCCTCACCCACCTGGTGCAGTTCTTCTACGGCCCCACCTGGAGTCTCTCGCGCAAGGCCCTCTTGAACTGGCGGGACGAGCAGGCGGGTGACTTTGAGACCTTGGTCAAAGCGTTTGTTGCGCCGCGTCGCGTGCTCCGGGTGCTCACCGACTACATCCTCTTCGTGCGCAAGGATGGCGAGCTGAGTAAGGCGGTACTGCGCCCCCACCAGATGCGGGCGGTGGAGAAGGTTGTCGCCCGCGCCCGGGATCCAGAAAAGCGGCGGGCCCTCATTTGGCACACCCAGGGCTCGGGGAAGACCTACACCATGATCACCGTGGCCAAGCGGCTTCTGGAGGAGCCGCGGTTCGAGAATCCCACGGTGGTGATGATCGTAGACCGCAACGAGTTGCAGCAGCAGCTTTTCCAGAACCTCGAGGCGGTGGGGGTAGGCCGAGTCTACGTGGCCGAGTCCAAAAGCCACCTGCGTCGCCTTTTGCGGGAAGATACCCGAGGGCTCATTGTCTCAATGATCCACAAGTTTGACCAAGCGGACGCCAAGCTCAACACCCGAAGCAATATCTTTGTCCTCGTTGACGAAGCCCACCGCTCCACCGGGGGGGACTTGGGCAACTACCTGATGGGGGCGCTTCCTAACGCCACTTTCATTGGCTTTACCGGTACCCCCATTGACCAGACTGCCCACGGCAAAGGGACCTTTAA
>NZ_BAAHXE010000062.1:0-1445 GCF_054657095.1 Hydrogenophilus islandicus
CTAAGACCACCCACTTGCCTTTTGGCTCAAGCCTAACAGTGCCTTTGGCTTGTTCTGGTTGACGAGGTTTATCGCCGATTCATCTGGATTCGCCTTACTTCCAAACCTAGCGCCCCACCGCGTGACACTCGCAGTTCCACTTCCACCTCACGGTTTCGGTTTCATCCCTCACGGGAGTGGGCTACATTGTCAGGATGGCTTCGAACGAGGCCGTTGCCAGCCCCGCCCGCATCCCTAGGTTACTGCCGGAGGAACGGCAGGTTCCCTCCAAGGTTTCCCTTGTGGAACAATCACTTACGCGACCTCACGTCGCACTGATGCGTTCCAGCCCGTTGGTGGTACGCAAACGGATACGGTGCGCAGCGGGGAAGTCGAACACCGTCAGGGATTCAGGAATCGCGGTTTCGGCCCACTCGGCCAGTTTCGGATGCTCCTTGCGCCAGGTGTCCAGGGCGGCTTTCAAAAGCCGCTCGGCTTCTGCCTTGTCCGGAGCATTGAAGATCGCGCGCAGTGTCGCGGCGACGTGCTTTTTCGCCTCCTGTCGGGTGACGAACTGGCCGGCGTTTTGCTGCAGATGGAACTGGCAACGCTGCCAGGGAACAGAAGGGAACACCGCTTTGCGGGCAGCTTTGAGGCCCGCATGATCATCCGCGATGATGAGCTTGATCCCGTGCAAACCGCGGGCAAGGAGGGATTCCAGGAAACGTCGCCAATTGATCTCGGCTTCCGACGTGGCCACCGTGCAACCGAGCACCCGCCGTTTGCCCGTCGCATCGACGCCGACGGCGATCAAGACGGCACAATCGACGATTCGCCCTTCCAGCCGCACTTTCTCGTAACGGGCATCCAGAAAGAGATAGGGCACTTCGCCCAGAGGACGCTCGCGCCAGGCCGCAAGCCCCTCGTCGAGCCTGGCGGCGGCACGGCTCACCTGGGCGGTGGAGAGCGAAATCTCCGGCCCCAGCAGGCGCTGCAGTACCTCGATCACCCGGCGGGTGGAGACCCCCTGGACGTACATCTCGGCCAGGGCCAGATGCACCGCCTGATCGGTGCGGGTGCCTTTTTCGAGGGCAGAAGGGTAGAAGTCGCCGCAACGCACCTGGGGCACCTGAAAGGTCAGCTCACCAAGGCGGGTGAGTACCGTCTTGGGTTTGTACCCGTTGGCGTAGTCACGCCGTCGCTCACTACGTTCATAGGGCGCCGCTCCAAGGAACTGGGATCGTTCGATCTTGGCGGCTTCATTGACGAGGATGCGCAGAGCCTCGCCGGCACCCTCCAGTCCGTGTTCGAGCAACACAGCATAAGCCATTTCCAAAGGATTGGTTTCGACACGCATCGCCATGATGGGCATACTCCTTTCTCGAAGTCATGGCGTCAGACCGAGCGCCGCGCACTTCCTGCCAGAGGCGCTAAACGGAATTTACAGAAAGGATGGTACACAACCC
>NZ_BAAHXE010000063.1:0-1394 GCF_054657095.1 Hydrogenophilus islandicus
GCCGTTGAAAAATCCCATGAAAATCCCATGACTTTTTTGTTATAATTCCACTCATCCTCTCCCCTCTGCTGAGAATTGCCATGCGTGGGATCGAACGTTCGCAATCGTCGCTTTTCAGTTACGTTTCGCTCGAAGAGCGCATTCCAAAGGACCACCCGATCCGCAAACTCCGGGTTGTGGTCGATCGGCTGCTGCGGCAGATGGACGACAAGATCGACGCCTGTTACAAGAGCCGAGGACGCCCTTCGATTCCACCCTATCGGCTGCTGCGCGCGCTTTTGCTGCAGGCGATCTTCTCGATTCCTTCTGAGCGCCGTCTGGTTCAGGAGATCGAATACAACCTGCTCTACCGCTGGTTTGTCGGGCTGGAGATCGACGAAGCGGTTTGGGACCACTCCACTTTTTCCGCAAACCGCGACCGGCTGCTCAAGGAAGAGATCGTCCGGGAGTTCTTTGAAGCGATACGTGACTATGCCGAGGTTCAAGAGCTGCTCAGTAGCGAGCACTTCTCGGTCGACGGTACGTTGATTGAAGCGTGGGCCTCGTACAAAAGCCTTGTGCCCAAGGAAGAGGACAAAAGGAACGATCCCCCGAAGGGGAGAAACGCGTGGGTCGATTTCAGCAGCGAGCAGCGCAGCAACGCCACCCACTACTCGAGGACTGATCCCGAGGCGCGTCTCTTTCGCAAAAGTGCCGGGGATAAAACCCGGCTCTGTTACATGGGCCATGTGCTTATCGAGCACCGAAGCGGTCTGGTGGTCGATGCCGAGGTGACGCAAGCTACGGGAACGGCGGAGTATGAAGCAGCGGAGAAGATGGTGGCGAGAACCGTGCCCCAGGGTGCCACGCTGGCTGCTGACCGCAAGTATGACGCAGCGCGGTTTGTTGCGGTACTGAAGGGAAGAGATGTGACACCGCACATTGCCCGCCGGAAAAAGGGGAGCAACATTCCCGAGACGATCGCGCAGAGTGACGCTTACCGCGCAAGCCTCACCTTCCGGCGACGGATCGAAGAGGTGTTTGGCTGGGCCAAAACGGTTGGAGGTTTGGCAAAGACCCGGTTCATTGGCCTTGCCCGGGTGAAGACCCAGGCGCTCATCACCTTTGCGGCGTACAACCTGGTGCGCATCGCCAAGATGAGTGGTTGGCCGTTGAAGCCGGCGTGAGGAGAAGGGCGTAGTGTGCCCGTGGGGAGAAGAACAGGAGGCGCTGAGAGAGAAAAGCGGAGCTTTCTGCGGCGCAAAAAGCGAAGCTCTTTGCGAAGCCGAAGCAAAAAGCTGATGAAAACGGTACGCCTTTCCACCTTTTTGCCCCTCTGATTGGGGTGAAGAGGTGAAAAAATTCCCGAGATAGGGAAGGAGACGGCTTACAGGAGGCATTTGTTCAACGGCCTG
>NZ_BAAHXE010000064.1:0-1371 GCF_054657095.1 Hydrogenophilus islandicus
GATTGTGCAACTCCTTTTCTGTAAATTTCCTTGGCGGGTGTCATGACGCCGGGGTTACGTGTTGAGGTTGAGATAGACCTTGCCGGTCATCCACTCGTCGTCGAGTTCTGCGAGCAAAGCGGAAACGAGCCGCAGGCACGACTCGGGATTAGGGAAGATGCTCGCCACCCGGGTTCGTCGTCGAAGCTCGCGGTTGATCCGCTCCAGGCCATTTGTGGTGCGTAGCCGCACGCGGTGTTCAGCAGGGAAGTCAAATACCGTGAGACTCTCCACGACAGATTCCTCGGCCCACTGGGCGAGCTTCGGGTGCTCTTGACGCCACTGGGCCAAACTCTCCCGCAACAGCCGCTCAGCCTCGATTCTGTCTGGTGCGTTGAAGATCGCACGGAGCTGCCGGGCAACCGTTTTTTTTGCCTCCTGCCGGGTCACGAACTGACCGGCATTCTGTTGCAAGTGGAACTGGCAGCGTTGCCAGGGAACGGAAGGCAACACCGCCCGGCGGGCAGCCTTGAGTCCGGCGTGGTCGTCGGAGATAATGAGCTTCACCCCTTTCAAGCCACGGGCAAGAAGGCTTTCGAGAAAGCGTCGCCAATTGATCTCCGCTTCCGATGTGGCCACCTCGCACCCAAGCACCCGGCGCTTACCCGATGCTTCGATCCCAACGGCAATCAAGACGGCGCAATCGACGATTCTTCCTTCCATGCGCACCTTCTCGTAACGGGCGTCCAGGAAGAGATAGGGCACTTCGCCCAAGGGGCGTTCCCGCCAGGCTTTGAGCCCCTCATCGAGTTTGGCAGCAGCGCGGCTCACCTGGGCAGAAGAGAGCTTGATCTCCGGCCCCAAGAGCCGCTGCAACACCTCGATCACCCGCCGGGTGGAGACCCCTTGGACGTACATTTCGGCCAGCGCGAGATTCACCGCCTGATCAGTCCGAGTGCCCTTCTCGAGCGCAGAGGGGTAGAAGTCGCCAGATCGCACTTGTGGCACCTCAAAGGTCACTTCACCCAACCGGGTGAGCATCGTCTTGGGCTTGTAGCCGTTGGCGTAATCGCGCCGCGTCGCTGTTCGCTCGTAGGGTTGGGCGCCGAGAAACTCGCTTCGCTCGATCTTTGCCGCCTCATTGACCAAGATGCGCAAGGCTTCGCCCGCGCCATCAAGTCCATGCTCGAGTAACACCGCGTAAGCGGCTTCGAGGGGGTTGGTTTGAACACGCATCGCCATGGGTACGCTCCTTTCTCCAGATTATGGCTTCATGATCCCGCCGCCGGTTGCTGTGCCCCCGACCGCAGCGCTCCGCGCCTCGGTCGGGGGTCAAGTAACCCTCCCAGCCACAGCGCAGGAGTGAATTTACAGAAAGGATGGTACACAACT
>NZ_BAAHXE010000065.1:0-1338 GCF_054657095.1 Hydrogenophilus islandicus
TGCATCCTCGCGACAGAAGCGGAACTGTATCAAACTACCCGCCACTCCGTCAACCCCCCCCCCCCCAGCACCGCAACGCTTCAGCTACGCTTGCTACTCCACCGCTCAAGCACCACAGCGCAAGGGAAGGCGTGATTATACGGGTCTGGCCTTCCCTGTCAACAGGGCTCCGAACTAGACTTTGAAGCGTTTGGCTTGCGCCATCAGATCTTGCGCGGCGTCGGCGAGGACGACCGTTTCTTGTTCCGCCTCGGCAACTGCGTGGGCGTTGGCTTTCGCATGCTCGGTCACCGTTTGGAGCCGCTCGACCACCGTTTGCGCCTCTTGGGCTTTCTGACCGAGTTCGCGGTCGATGACCGCCATCGACGCTCCCTGTTCCACCGCCAACGTCTTGATCGACTCGATCGCTGTCTGCGCCGTCTGCGCGCGTTCGGCGCTGGCGCGCACCTCACTCACCCCTTGTTCCATCACCGTCACCGCGTTTTTCGTCGCGCTTTGGATCCGGCCGATCATCGCGCCGATCTCTTCGGTGGCCGCGCCTGAGCGTTCAGCGAGTTTGCGTACCTCATCCGCCACTACGGCAAACCCACGCCCTTGCTCTCCTGCGCGTGCCGCCTCAATCGCCGCGTTCAACGCGAGCAGATTGGTCTGATCGGCGATCCCGCGGATCGTTGCCACCACCGCGCTGATTTGCTGCGAATAATCGTCAAGAGCGTGGATTCGTTCTGCGGTCGCTTCGACGAGCTCCGCGATCCGTTGCATCTCACTGATGGTTGCGGCAACCGATTGCGCCCCCGCTTCAGCGGTGTCAGCGTTCTCCTGTGCCCGGTCTGCGGC
This sequence comes from Hydrogenophilus islandicus, assembly GCF_054657095.1. Classification (NCBI taxonomy): domain Bacteria; kingdom Pseudomonadati; phylum Pseudomonadota; class Hydrogenophilia; order Hydrogenophilales; family Hydrogenophilaceae; genus Hydrogenophilus; species Hydrogenophilus islandicus. The sequence goes on from NZ_BAAHXE010000065.1 coordinate 838, forward strand.
GCGACGCATCTCGTCGGCGACACGCTTGAACGCGTCGACAAATTGTGCGACCTGCTCGGCAATCTTCTGCGTAACTGCGGCGTCGTCGCTCACCCGTTGCCGGACAGCCCCCATCCCTTCACGGATCGTCACAGAGCGCCGTTCAACCTCCACCGCTTGGTTCTGGAGGGCGCGAATCAACTCCGCCAACCGCTCCTGCATGCGGGCAAAGGCGGAGGAGAGGCGGCCAATTTCGTCACTATTGGAACGACTCCCCGCAGTGATCCGTTCGGTGAGGTCCCCTTCAGCAATCCGTTGCGCAGCCTGAACGACACCCTGAAGCGGTTGCAGCGCCCGGCGGACGAGCCAAAGCACAAAGCCAACGAGGAGAACCGAAGCCACCGCAACTTCAGCAAAGCCGATTGCTACGGAATGGACAAGATCGCCGCGGAGCTCCTCTTCAAAAGTCCCCACCGCCACCGTCCAGTTCCATTCCGGGAAGGTCTGATACGCGACCACTTT
>NZ_BAAHXE010000066.1:0-1305 GCF_054657095.1 Hydrogenophilus islandicus
AAAAAAAGCGGTGGCAGGAAGAGACTGCCACCGCACAGCCGAGAGATGAATCTCGAAAAAACCAGCGCTTAGGTTTGATAACGGCGCGACTTGAAGCTCACCGTCTTCTCGAATTGATCAGACCCACCAATCCGCCGGATATTTGCCCACGTAATCTTATAGGACGGGACATAGTTGCGGTCCGTCCAGTCGGTCACCACATCGCCGGCAATGCCATTGAACCAGCCAAACTGCATGAACGTGTGGTTGCGCTTGAGGGCAGGATCGGGGTAAGCCATCGCGTAGGTGGCCCCATAGTCGTTATAGAGCTCGACGATGTCGCCCGGATTGATCCCCAGCTCCTTCGCGTCGTCCGGGTTCATCTCGATGACGGCCATCGGGTAGCGATCCTTGACGTGCGGATCGTACTTGTTGTGGTAACCCGTCTGCCACACCTCGTTCAGGCGACCTTGGTTGATATAGAAGCGGTATTTCTCCTTCTGCTCCGCCACCGGCTTGGGCAGCCCAGGCCACGGGGCAGGCAGGAAACGCGCTTTACCGTCCGGGGTGTCGAACTTGTTGTCGGTATAGAGCATGGGGGTACCGATGAGCTTGCCGTCTTTGTACTCCTTGATGGGGAGTTGCACGCCATTGGTGCCCGCCTTGCGCAGCCGTTCGTAGGTGGCGAGATGCCCAGTCGGCCCGCCCTGGCTGTCGATCGGCTCTGCCCCCGGCTGGCCTGCGCGGCGGAAGCCGTCGTTGAAGGCGTCCTCCTCGGTTTTCCAATCGAAACCGGAGAAGCGAGCCGCCATCGCTTTATTGCCCTCTTTCTCATACAGCGCTTTCATCGTATTGGCAATATCGGCGGCGATCAGGCAGTCGGGTTTGGCCACGCCCGGTGGATCCATGAACTTTTCGGAGAGCCGCAAGCGGCGCTCGCCGTTCATGGAAGTGAGGTTCATCTCCCCGGGATGGGCCGCGGGCAGCGCCACGTGTGCAGCATCCATGATCATCGTCGGGTAGAGGTCGATCAAGGTCACGAAAAGGCCACCTTTTTGGAAGATGGCGTCCACAATCGCATTCACCATCCCATCGGTGTCCGCACCCCGCGCCTTGCGCATTGCCTCGCGCACGATTTCCGACCGCCGCAAGACGGCACCGCGGTAGTTTTCGGCGTTGAGGGTGGTCTGGAAGCTGTTACAGCCCCAGAAGGTCAGCGTGCGCCCTTTGCCCTCGATGATCTCCTTGTCGACATAGATCATCTTCTTGCCAGGGTAAGGGGGGCGGCAGTAACCCTCTTGGTGACCGCCCATGCGCACGCAGCCA
>NZ_BAAHXE010000067.1:0-1120 GCF_054657095.1 Hydrogenophilus islandicus
CAGGGCAATCGCATTTGGAATTCTCACAGGCCTGATGAAGAAAAGTGTTCACGGACAAAGGATTATGACGGGGGCTTGTAAACCCTGAGCGAATCGGGTCTACTCTCGATTTTTGTCGGGAGTAGAAATGACACTGATCGAAATCTTTGCTTGCTTGCCGGACCCGCGCACAGGTCCGGCCAAACGGCACGATCTGATCGAAATGATCGTGATAGCACTCTGTGCGGTGCTGTGCGGAGCAGACAGCTGGGTTGATGTGGCCGAATGGGCTGAGGACAACGAAGCCTGGCTCAAGCGCTACCTGGTACTTGCGCATGGCACACCGTCCCATGACACCTTCAGCCGGGTGTTCCGTCTGCTTGATGCCCGGGTGTTCGAAGCCTGTTTTCGCGAGTGGATCAGCAGTCTCGTGGGTGTTGTGCGCGGGGTCGTTGCCATCGATGGCAAGACCGTCTGCGGTTCGCGAGATGGCTGCAATAACGCACTGCACACCATCAGCGCCTACGCCACAGCAAGCGGCCTGTGCCTGGCGCAGGAGCATACCCGCGGCAAGGGCAACGAGATTGCCGCGATCAAGGCGCTGCTCGATACCCTCTCGCTCAAGGGGTGCATCGTCACGATCGACGCCATCGGTTGCCAAACCGAGATTGCTCAGAAGATTCTCGACCGGGGCGGGGACTACCTCTTAGCGGTCAAGGATAACCAGGAAACGCTGGCAACGGCCTTGCGGGAGTTCTTTGCCGACGGGGAGGAGAGAGGCTTTGGCCGCTTGCCGGTGGAGTGTTATGAGACGATCGAGAAGGATCACGGCCGCATCGAAACCCGGCGGGCGCTGTGGGTGACCGACCTCACCTGGCTGGATAAGCCCCTACGGGCGCGCTGGCCCAAACTCGCCGGCATCGGCATGATCGAGCGAGAGCGGGAGATCAATGGCGTCGTTTCCCGTGAGCGCGCCTTCTACATCGGCAGTCGAGGCGTGACGAGCGCACAAGCCTTTGCCCAGGCGGCACGCAGTCACTGGGCCATTGAGAATAGTCTTCATTGGGTGCTCGATGTCACGTTCCGTGAGGATGATTGCCGGGTGCGTAAAGACAACGCGCCGCATAACTTCGCGGCGCTA
>NZ_BAAHXE010000068.1:0-1081 GCF_054657095.1 Hydrogenophilus islandicus
ATTTGCCCGCAAAAGTCGGCCTTGTCGGGACGGCGTTACGTCATATTGCAGCTTTCAGGCGAAGGGCTACCTTCCACCGCAGCGGAATCCGTCCTTGGGGTGGGTTTCAGCCCGACCATCGTCATGGCGATGCCGCTCGCAACAATCGCTGCTGAAGCGCGACGAACACCTGCACATGGCCGGCAAATCCGCGGCCAAAGTCGAGAATGAGTTTTCTGGCATGTGCCACAAACTTCGCCGCCCGGTACATGATCTCCTGCAACACCGTCTTGAGCCTTCTGCGCTTGGCCGGGTGGCGAATGGGCGCAATCTCGCCGGTCAGGCCCAATTGGCCAAGGAGGCGCAGGCAGTTGTAGGCGAATGCCCCCAGATGCAGGATCACGTCGTTGGTGTCGAACTTGCCCGACGGCAACCGTTCCAGATCAAGGTCAGATTTGATCTCGGCATGGAACTGTTCGTGTGTGCCGTGATACCGGTAGTGCTCGATCACCTCCACAGCCGGCAGGGTGAGGCTCGTCCACCAGCCTTCGATCTCAATGTCCGGCACCAGCAGGTGTTGTCCCTTCTTGTCGATGGTGCGCTCGGTCACCCGCACGATCAGCCGGAAGGTGCGCTTTTGTTTCTGCCAGGCGCGCTCGACCTGGAGGTCGAGAAGTCCCACCCGCTTGCCTGGTCGGGTCACTTCAAAGGCGTTCGCTTCCTCGGCCCGCTTGACCCAGGCCGTTCTGTCCTGCTTTCTTGGGTTCCACTTCGTGACGAATTCCAATACGCGCCCATCACGCGCCCAGGCGTCGCGTTCTTCCGCTTTGGCGAACAGCAGTCGCGCGCTGTCAAAGCCGCTGTCTTCGACCATCAGGACGGGTTGATCCGCCCTGACCAAACGCTTGACCCGAGGAAACGCCCGTTCGTAGAAGTACTCGGTCTCGAGCGCCGAATGCCAGTTCCCGGCACGCAGTTCCAGTCCCATGTTCCAGCCTTCGTTGCCCAGGTAGCCCGCAATCGGGCAATAGCCATCAACGCCTTGGTAGGTGTGGCCGACGTCCTCCTTCTTGGTATCGCTGTTGTCCATGACGAAGGTGTC
>NZ_BAAHXE010000069.1:0-1012 GCF_054657095.1 Hydrogenophilus islandicus
TCGCTGTGTCGCTCTCTTTGGCGAGCGAGAAAGGAAGCCTACCGATTGCCTTTCGTCTCTACCTACCCGAAGCGTGGGCCAATGACCCCGAGCGGCGCAACAAAGCGGGGGTGCCGGAAACGGTGACGTTTGCGACGAAACCCGAAATCGCACTCAGGCAGATCTCGGAGGCGCTTGCCGCAGGCGTTCCCCCTGGGGTCGTACTTGCCGATGCGGTTTATGGCGACACCACCCATTTTCGCGATCAACTCACCGCGTTGGGTCTTCGCTACGCGGTAGCGGTACGAGAAACGACCACCGTGTGGCCGCCTGGGGTCGAACCCTTACAACCGGAACCGTACTCAGGACGGGGGCGACCGGCCAAAAACCTGCGTCGTAGCCCTGGGCACGAACCGATATCGGTCAAGCGGCTTGCCGAGAGCCTACCGCAAAGCGCCTACCGGACGGTCACCTGGCGCGAAGGCAGCAATGGGGTGTTGCGCTCACGCTTTGCGGCGGTGCGGGTACGTGCCGCGCACCGTGACTATTGGCGATCCACCCTTCGCGAACCCGAGTGGTTGCTCATCGAATGGCCGGAAACGGAAAGCGAACCGAGCCACTACTTTCTCTGCACGCTTCCCGAGACCTACTCATTGACGCAGCTGGTTCATACCGTCAAGATGCGCTGGCGCATCGAGCGCGATTACCGCGAACTCAAACAGGAAGTGGGGCTTGGCCACTACGAAGGGCGCAACTGGCGCGGGTTTCACCACCATGCTACGCTCACGATTGCCGCCTACGGCTTTTTGCTCCTGCAACGACTCAAAGACCCTGACAAAAAAAACCGTGCGCTCAGCAAAGCGCCTCCCTTACCCCAAGGGTATATCCCCCGGGGAAGCCCCAAGGGCACAACGCCACGTACCCGACTCGATCGCAACGATTCGCTATTGGATTGCCCAACACATCGCCCGGCAGCTTCTGAGGTGTCCCTGCTGCGGGAGAGCGCGTAGGTAGAGGGTGAAGAAAAATTTTG
>NZ_BAAHXE010000070.1:0-987 GCF_054657095.1 Hydrogenophilus islandicus
AGTCCAGGTGAGCTCGCGCGGGATCACTTCGCGGTAGATCCGGTTGCTGATCCGCACCATCGGGCGCACCGCAATGAGCCCCAAGTCATAGACATATTCGAGGTCGTCGGTCGGAATTTCCTCTGCGACTACTGTAGGATCCTCTTCACTTGCGAGGATCGCCGCAATCACGCGATGAACACGCGGCTCAGAGAGTTTGTCGGTGAGTTGGTCGAGGTGGGTCGCGCGCGACTGAATCAGCCGCTCGCGCGCCGCAAGATAACGCTCGAGCGTCACCGGCTGATCGCGGTGGTTACGGAGCTCCTTATCTTTCCAGGTGCATTCGTGCCCCAGGGCATTGACGAGCCACGGCTGCCCTTCGGTATCGAGCCAGAGTTCCTCCCAGATCGCGTCGGCAAAGCGCTGTCCCGTCGCTTCGGTGTGCTGGAGCCACAACGCCCGCACCTCATCAAAGGTGAAGTTCCCGAGCCGCAGCGACTCGGCTTTGACGTTGAAGGCGCTGCCGCCGGTGATGATCTCTTGGTTGGCGGTGTGGATGCGGTAGTCGCGCACGTCGCGCACGCCGCAGAGGATCACCGATTGGGGGAAAGCACGCGGCCGCTGGGTGTAGCCGGCACGCAGTTGCCGCAGGAGCGAAACCAGCGTGTCACCGACCAGGGCGTCGACTTCGTCGAGCAGCAGCACCGCCGGACGCTCCGGGTCTTGTTGGCTCCAATAGGTCAGCAGCCGGGTCACCCGCTCTTCAGGTGCAAGCGTTGCACCTTCGCCGTGGAGCAACCATTGGTCGAGCGTGGGGTTATCCAAGTAGATCGCGGCACTTCGGGCAATAGCGCTCGCTACCGCGGCAATCCCGCGGGCGACGTCATTCCGGGCGGCCTGCGCCGTTTCGATGTTGGCGTAGAGCGCCCGGTAGCGCCCTTGGCGATTGAGGTAGTCCATGAGCGCGAGAAGACACGTCGTCTTCCCCGTCTGCCGCGGCGCGTGGAG
>NZ_BAAHXE010000071.1:0-843 GCF_054657095.1 Hydrogenophilus islandicus
GATGAAGTAGCGCTCTTGGGCAATGAGCGCTTCGATCTCAGCGAGGTCGATGCGCGCGAGCGGATCGACCATGTAGTGCAGCTCGGGCTTACTGGGCCCTGCGGTGTTGAACTGCTTTTCGCGCTGCGGGGGCAGAAGGTGAGGGGTCGGCGTGTCGGGATTCACAGATTGGATCCTCCGTAACCAGAAAGAGGGGTTGCCCAACATCGGACAGGAAAAGCATACCCGATGATTGTGCGAAATGCCAGTACCAAGAGGGACAGGCAATCGCATTGGGAATCGCCAAAGAGACCTGGTGCTTGCGCACGGCACCCAGTCGCACGACACCGAATCGAATGGCGTATCTTCTAAAAGGATCTGATCCGGCAAAACCGCCACCTTCGCCGCCTGCCGCCGGTGCTTCCGATCGTGCTCTACAACGGCGAACGCCGCTGGCGCGCGGCGACGGAATTCTCGGCGTTGATCGATCTGGCAACGCCCGAAGTGTTACGCGCTTACCTCCCGGAACTCCGTTACGTCCTCATTGACGAAGGGCGGTATGATCCCGCGGAGCTCGCCCACCGCCGCAACCTCGCTGCGGCGCTCTTTCGGCTAGAATTAGCGCGTACGCCTGACGAGATTCGAGAGGTGGTGCGAGCGCTCGTCGCGTGGCTCGACGCCCCTGAGCAGCGGGAGTTGCGCCGGACGCTCACCAAGTGGCTGCTACGCCTGATGCGCCGCCGAGTCACCCAAACCGAGATTCCCGAGGTTCAAGATCTTTTGGAGGTCGATACCATGCTTGCCGAACGGATGAAGCGCTGGACGAGAGAGTGGAAGGAAGAGGGATTTAATTTGACTGTGTCA
>NZ_BAAHXE010000072.1:0-791 GCF_054657095.1 Hydrogenophilus islandicus
GTCGAGACGCCGCGGAACAGTGCTTTATAGCACTGGCCAAACGCGACTCGGCCCAATGGGTGCTTGACGCTGACATCTCAGGATGCTTTGACAATATCAGTCACGACTGGTTGATCACCAACATCCCCATGGACAAGGTGATTCTCCAGAAGTGGCTGAAATCCGGCTTTGTCTGGCAAAACCAGTGGTTCCCAACGGAAGCGGGCACGCCGCAAGGCGGTATTATCTCGCCCACTGTGGCGAACATGACCTTGGACGGGATGGAAAGCAAGCTACGGAAACACTTCGGTGAACCTGGCAGCCAGAAATCCAAGAAATCCAAGGTCAACCTGGTACGATATGCAGACGACTTCGTGATAACCGGCGCCTCGAAAGAGGTTCTGATGGAAGCGAAGTCTCTGATCGAGGAATTCCTGAGGAAACGGGGCTTGAGCCTCTCCCCGGAGAAAACCAAGATCGTGCATATCGAAAAAGGCTTTGATTTCCTCGGATGGAACGTACGCAAGTACGATGGGAAGCTTCTCATCAAGCCTGCGAAAAAGAACGTGCAAGCGTTCCTGCGGAAAATCCGAGCGATTATCAAGGCTAACAAACAGGCAAAGCAGGAAAACGTGATTGAACTCCTGAACCCGGTCATACGGGGATGGGCGAACTATCACAGCAACCAGGTGGCAAAGGAAACCTTCAATAAGGTAGACTGTGTCATCTGGAAACAGCTTTGGTCATGGGCCTGTCGCAGACACCCAAACAAAGGTGCAAAGTGGGTCAAAGACCGATACTGGAGACAGGAA
>NZ_BAAHXE010000073.1:0-788 GCF_054657095.1 Hydrogenophilus islandicus
TGCCCGCATGGGTCTGAACCCGTACGAGTTTGGATCCGCCTGAGTTTCCGCGACTGGTTCCAGTGCCAGTAGGTATAGCGCCTGCATGGCCCTGTCCTTCATCGCGGGGATTCCCAGAGGACGCTTCTTCCCATTCGCTTTCGGGATGAATACCCGCCTCAGCGGCATTGGCCGATAGCCTCTGCGTTTGAGGGACATTACAGCCTTGGCCTTTGACTCCGGAGTGTCCCAGGTTTCCCCGTCCACGCCCGGTGTCTTCTTGCCTTGGTTTTCAGTGACTCGTTTCACGGCGATTGCTCGCCCATAAAACGAGTGGGTCAGGAGCCATTGCAAGGCTTTCACCTTGCCCCAGCGCCCTTCCCTGACTGCCTTCGCAATACGCGTTTGCAGCCTCCTAACTGTTTGGTGTGCTTTGGCCCAATCGATATTGTGCCAATTCACATCCTCCCAGCCGGAGGCTGCACCAACCATTTGCATGGTCGTCATTTGCTTTTCCTCCGTTCAGAAGGTTCTACATACTCTCTTGCGAAGAGAGACCAGCCGGAAGTCTGCTCCCTTTCGGGCGGGATGATGTTGGGTCGCCCCTCAATCCCTATCCGCCCCATTACAGGACGGCATTCGCTTTTTCCGGCATCCCATGCCCGCACCCCCAACAGCTTTCCTTACGGTCGGCCTGCCCTTGCGGGCGGAGATACGGGTTTACCGTGTTCCGCGTAAGTGACAATGGAAGGTTAGGCGTCGGCTTTTCCCCGGTGGGACTTGCGTCCTCGCTTAGGTAGCATCAAGAC
>NZ_BAAHXE010000074.1:0-747 GCF_054657095.1 Hydrogenophilus islandicus
GGTTGTGCAACCTTTTTTCTGTAAATTTCCGTGGTGTTGGTCATGACGCCGGGGTTACGGGTTGAGGTTGAGATAGACCTTGCCGGTCATCCACTCGTCGTCGAGTTCGGCCAGCAGCGCCGAGACCAGGCGCAGGCAGGAATCCATGTTGGGGAAGATGCTGGCCACCCGGGTGCGTCGTCGCAGTTCCCGGTGTCGGGTAGCAGGACGGCATTACTGCCGCCCCGCCCCCTAAGAACCGTACGTGCGAGTTTCCCCGCATACGGCTCAAGCCTCTGCAAAGCTCCTTTTGACAGGAGCCGGCAGTTCACTTACCACCTTGGCTGTGGAGCTGTCTGTGGCAGTTCGGGTGAAGGAGTTGCAGGTTAAAGATTGAGTCCGTTCCACCGAGAGATTTCGGAAGGACGTGATGGATATTCCATCCGGTTTCCTTCGTAATTTTCTCTCCGCATTCCGGACAGTTCCCTTCCTGCATGAGCCAAAGCGTCCGCAGTTTCCTCCTTCCCTTAAGGTCTGCGTACATCGTGAGCGCAAGACGTTCATCGAAGTACGCGTCCCATTTCGGATCGTAGGGATTCGCTTCCGCCTTGATCTTGACGTGGCGTCGGATCGGCGTGTCGGCGGCTTTTACCAGCCTCAACACCTTCTCTTCACCCCGTGCATCCTTCATCGTCGCTGCGAACACCCAGTCTCTGGTGTAGTGTTTGGTCGTGACTTCCCCTTCGACGATTTGCTTTCTTGCGTAAG
>NZ_BAAHXE010000075.1:0-705 GCF_054657095.1 Hydrogenophilus islandicus
TGGCGGAACATGCCAAAGCCCACGTCGCTGATCGCTCGGGCAAGCTTCTCGTTTTGAAGCATCCCCTGGACATTCAGGTCCTCGATCACCACCGCTTGGTTATGGCGGCAGAGGCGAGTCGTGAGCTTGTGGACAAAATCGCGTCGGATGTTGGCGATGCGGGCGTGAAGCCGCGCCAACGATTGGGCAACTTTCCTGCAGTTGTTCGAAATGGGAAGTTTCGTTCCCTTCGGGATTGGCGCTTCTTGGGGAATTCCCACCGCCACTTTCGCTGCTTCCAGTTTACGGCTTTGGGCACGCTCCCGAATCTGTAGCCGTCGCAGCATCCTTTTGAGTGGTTTCGGTGCGTCAATCACCTCGCCGGTGGAGAGGGTCGCTGCGGCTTTCACCCCGAGGTCAACGCCAACGACACCATTTCCTGTGCGGCGACGGTAAAAAACACGGTCAGGCACTTCTACCTGAATCGCAACATACCACCGGTTTGCAATGCGCGAGACGGTTGCGCCGAGAATCTTGCCCTCAAAGCGTAGTGCTTCAGTCATCGCTACATCGCCCACCTTGGGAAGGCGAATCGTCTGGCCACGCACGCGAAACTTGTCGTTCGCGACATAGAAGCTGTCGCGGCTCTTGCCTTTCTTCTTGAATTGCGGTTCAGACGCCTCTTTCCCTTCTTTCAGGTCTTTGAAAAACCTGGCCCAAGCGCGT
>NZ_BAAHXE010000076.1:0-683 GCF_054657095.1 Hydrogenophilus islandicus
GTGTGTGTTGGGATGAGTCTGACGATGACCTACTTTCCCGAGGGTGGTCCTCAGTATCATCGGCGCTGCCTTGTTTCACGGTCCTGTTCGGGATGGGAAGGCGTGGGGCCAAGGCGCTATGGTCGTCAGACTCAAAGAGCTTGTGACGTGTGTGTGTGGAGTGGCGGTGCTTGTGGTGGGGGTGTGTGGCGTTACGGCCATAGGATCAAGCCGGTCGGGCAATTAGTACGGCTCAGCTCAACGCCTTGCAGCGCTTACACATGCCGCCTATCAACGTGGTGGTCTTCCACGGCCCTGATGGGGAAGTCTCATCTTGGGGCGAGTTTCGCGCTTAGATGCTTTCAGCGCTTATCTCTTCCGCACTTAGCTACCCGGCGGTGCCACTGGCGTGACAACCGGTACACCAGAGGTGCGTCCACTCCGGTCCTCTCGTACTAGGAGCAGCTCCCCTCAAACTTCCTACGCCCACGGCAGATAGGGACCAAACTGTCTCACGACGTTTTAAACCCAGCTCACGTACCTCTTTAAATGGCGAACAGCCATACCCTTGGGACCGACTACAGCCCCAGGATGAGATGAGCCGACATCGAGGTGCCAAACACCGCCGTCGATGTGAACTCTTGGGCGGTATCAGCCTGTTATCCCCAGAGTACCTTTTATCCGTTGAGCGATGGCCCTTCCAT
>NZ_BAAHXE010000077.1:0-604 GCF_054657095.1 Hydrogenophilus islandicus
GCGAGCATGGGCGAGGTTTTTCAAAGACCTGAAAGAAGGGAAAGAGGCGTCTGAACCGCAATTCAAGAAGAAAGGCAAGAGCCGCGACAGCTTCTATGTCGCCAACGACAAGTTTCGCGTGCGTGGCCAGACGATTCGCCTCCCCAAAGTGGGTGACGTCGCAATGACCGAAGCACTACGCTTTGCGGGCAAGATTCTCGGTGCAACCGTCTCGCGCACCGCAGACCGGTGGTATGTTGCGATTCAGGTCGAAGTACCTGACCGTGTTTTTTACCGCCGGCGCACAGGAAATGGCGTCGTCGGCGTTGACCTCGGGGTGAAAGCCGCAGCGACCCTCTCCACCGGCGAGGTGATTGACGCACCGAAACCACTCAAAAGGATGCTGCGACGGCTACAGATTCGGGAGCGGGCCCAAAGCCGCAAGCTTGAAGCGGCGAAAGTGGCGGTGGGACTTCCCCAAGAAGCGCCCATCCCGAAGGGAACGAAACTTCCCATTTCGAACAACTGCAGGAAAGTTGCCCAATCGTTGGCGCGGCTTCATGCCCGCATCGCCAACATCCGACGCGATTTTGTCCATAAGCTCACGACGCGTCTCTGCCGCGAA
>NZ_BAAHXE010000078.1:0-545 GCF_054657095.1 Hydrogenophilus islandicus
CCCGACTGCGCCGTGGCTGAGACCGTGCACACCATGGCCGGCACGGAGAAAGCCTTTCGCCTGATCGTGGTGCGATACCCACGGCAGGCCGACCTGTTCGACGACCGCCCCCGCTACCATGTGATCGCGAGCAACCGCGTCGAATCCACTGAGGCTACCCTGATCTGGTACCGCCAGCGCGGGGAAGTTTCGGAAAACGGCATCAAGGAACTGAAGATCGGCTTTGGCATGGAGCGCATGCCCTGTGGGCAGTTCAAGGCCAACGCCGCGTTCTTTCGTATCGGCGCAATCGCCCACAACCTCTTCGTTCTCTTCAAGCATTCTGCTCTGGGTAATGGCTGGCAGCGCCACCAGGTAGCAACGGTGCGCTGGCGGCTCTTTCACTTGCCGGGCAAGGTGGTGCGCCATGCCGGGTCGCTGGTCCTCAGAATCGCCGCCGAATTCGTTGAGCTCTTTCGGGATATCCGCCGCAAGAGCTTACACATGGCACAGGCGTTCTCGCCGTAAGACACGAAGCACAAAGCACGCGCAAGGGAATGCAGACG
>NZ_BAAHXE010000079.1:0-491 GCF_054657095.1 Hydrogenophilus islandicus
ATCTCGAAGCGCACGAATCCTTTGTGCGGCGTGATCGGCGCTTTTGTCCTCTCCAGCAGGCGCACCGACAGCTCGTCCGTCCGCTCCCGCAACTCGCCGGCCTTGGCGTCGAGTCGCTGGCGCATCCAGGCACTGCTCGGCACCTTCGACAGCCCCAGCGCTTCCTTGAAGAAGCGATCCTGCCGAAACGGCTCGATGGCTTCGAAGTCGCTCTTGCCCAGACTGAGCAAGCCAGTCATCGCCTTGACCAAGTCGGAGGTCTTCATGCCTTGCGATACCGGCAAGCGCGGATCGATCACGGCTTCCACCTGCGCCGCCTCGCAGCATTGCCCAATCAGCGCCAGGCCGGAGTAAGAGGTCAGATTCAGCTTCGCGGATTGACGGACTTCAAAGCGGGGCATGATCAGTTGGGTGAAGAAGGAAGATGCCGTATTCTATCAATAAATCATATGGTTGCAATTGATCGGGGACAGGTTTCCCACGGATTCAGG
>NZ_BAAHXE010000080.1:0-364 GCF_054657095.1 Hydrogenophilus islandicus
CCGGTCTCATCGACGATCCAGTAGCACGCCTCATCGAGTGCCAGGTGCGGAGCGACGATTTCGCGCACTTTGCGCAATACCGCTTCGTCCGACCACGGAGATTTCGACACGAAGTGGTGTAGCGCCTGATGCTTGGCTTGAACCCGCTCAGGGTCAAGGTGCGCGGCAATCGGTTCGATGCTTTTGCGCGCAATCGGCAAAAGAAGCCCCCGGCAGTAGTCCTTGAGCCCCGCATGACGATCGGCGTGGCCCAGCACCTCAGTAAGCTCTGTGAGGTAGCACTCCAGTTCATCGATCGGTGTCATCGGGGGGCTCCTTCGGAACGGATGAACGGATCAAGGGAAGTGGAAGTATGGCATTTTTA
>NZ_BAAHXE010000081.1:0-362 GCF_054657095.1 Hydrogenophilus islandicus
CCCAAATCCCGCGTTTCAAAACGACTGAAGTGACTGAAAGCCCCGCCGGGCTTGCGATCCGGTAGGATTGCGGTGATTGAGACACTCACCTATCGGGTGACGCAAGGAGGCGGGGCGATGGGGATTCTGGCACAAACATTGCTTCCGTTCAAGGTGGAAGCAACGGAAGAGAAGCTGACGGCGCATGCGGGGCTTGCGCTCTTTGGTGAATTCGTGCAGGGGCTGGGTTTCTTGCGCTGGCTGGCGCAAGAGATGCCCAAGCCCGGAAGTGGGCGCGGCTACCCGGCGACGGCCTATGTCGTGCCTCTGGTGCTCATGCTCACCGGGGGTGGGCGGTCACTCGAGGACCTGCGCATGCTCAA
>NZ_BAAHXE010000082.1:0-361 GCF_054657095.1 Hydrogenophilus islandicus
CTACATCCCCCACACCCCGATGACCCGCTCGGGGTGGCCGGGCCACGGCACTTGCCGCTGCCAGAGGCGCGCCTCCCACGGCTGGTTCTCGCGCCGGTCAAAGAGGATAAGGTAGGCCTCCTCCGCCCCCGCGCGGTCGGCGTAGTCGGCAACCTGCGCGATTCCTTCGTCGAGCACCTTCTCGGGACTTTTGCCGTTGTGGATGAGCTTACATTCCACCACAATCCGCTGCTTCGGGCCAAAGAGCCCTTGGGCGGGGTCGAGCGGCCACTCAATAAGCAGATCGGTGCGTTTGCGTCCCAGCCCATATTCGCGCGTGATCCGGCCGCCGCCATTGACGATCCGCTGCAGGAAGGCTTGG
>NZ_BAAHXE010000083.1:0-340 GCF_054657095.1 Hydrogenophilus islandicus
GCAGATGGAATACAAGGCAAAGCGCTACGGCACCCAGTTGATCCTTGCCGATCGCTGGTACCCAAGCAGTCGCCTCTGTTCGGTCTGCGGCTGGAAGAACGAAGCGCTTGCGTTGAGTGACCGGGAGTGGCAGTGTCCCGAATGCGGCACGCACCACGACCGCGACCTGAATGCAGCGCGAAACCTTGAACGGCTGGCAACCGGAACTGCCCTACCCGAGGCGAGTCCGTCCAGCAATGGCGGCGCTGCGATGGGGGAGGTCCCCATCGTAGTCGGGAAAGTGACGCCTGTCAGATACGATTCCATTGAGGAATCGGGGCAGGAAGAGAACAGTGCGCAC
>NZ_BAAHXE010000084.1:0-329 GCF_054657095.1 Hydrogenophilus islandicus
CCCCCTTCGCGGATCGCAAAGCGCAGCCCCTCTTCCATCGCAATCGGGGCAATGAGCTTCACGGTGAGCTTGACGTTGTCGCCCGGCATCACCATCTCAACCCCTTCCGGCAGTTCAATCGAGCCCGTGACGTCGGTGGTGCGGAAGTAGAACTGCGGCCGGTAGTTGGAGAAGAACGGGGTGTGACGACCGCCTTCTTCTTTGGTGAGCACATACACTTCGCATTCAAAGTGGGTGTGCGGGGTGATCGTGCCCGGTTTGGCAAGCACTTGGCCGCGCTCGACCTCTTCGCGCTTGGTGCCACGCAACAGAACGCCGACGTTGTCGCC
>NZ_BAAHXE010000085.1:0-283 GCF_054657095.1 Hydrogenophilus islandicus
TGAATGGCAAGATTCTCGGTAATTGTGTTTTTGCCCTTCCCCCCCTCCCCGAACAAACCGCGATCGTCCGTTTCCTCGACTACATGGACCGGCTGATTCGGCGCGTCGTCCACGCCCGGCAGTGGCAAATCAAACTGCTCGAGGAGTACCGGCAGGCTCTCATCCACCAGGCCGTCACCGGCCAAATCGACGTCCGCAGGGGCAAACCCTATCCTGCGTACAAAGACTCCGGCGTCCCGTGGCTCGGCCAGGTGCCGGAGCATTGGGAGGTGCGACGGCTTAA
>NZ_BAAHXE010000086.1:0-278 GCF_054657095.1 Hydrogenophilus islandicus
GCGGGACCACCGGATCACTAGGACCTGCTTTCGCACCTGCTCGGCTTGTGGGCCTTGCAGTCAAGCACGCTTATGCCCTTGCACGTACAGCGCGATTTCCGACCGCGCCAAGCGTACCTTCGTGCTCCTCCGTTACCTTTTAGGAGGAGACCGCCCCAGTCAAACTGCCTGCCATGCACGGTCCCGGGTGGGGATGCACCCACCGCGGTTAGAACCTCGATGGGGCCAGGGTGGTATTTCAAGGACGGCTCCACCGAAGCTGGCGCCTCGGCTTCTTT
>NZ_BAAHXE010000087.1:0-277 GCF_054657095.1 Hydrogenophilus islandicus
TGAGAAGCTCAGGCGCCAGCTTGAGTGGAGCCGCCCTTGAAATACCACCCTGGCCCCATCGAGGTTCTAACCGCGGTGGGTGATCCCCACCCGGGACCGTGCATGGCAGGCAGTTTGACTGGGGCGGTCTCCTCCTAAAAGGTAACGGAGGAGCACGAAGGTACGCTTGGCGCGGTCGGAAATCGCGCTGTAAGTGCAAGGGCATAAGCGTGCTTGACTGCAAGGCCCACAAGCCAAGCAGGTGCGAAAGCAGGTCCTAGTGATCCGGTGGTCCCGA
>NZ_BAAHXE010000088.1:0-257 GCF_054657095.1 Hydrogenophilus islandicus
TCACGGAACTCCTCGTGGATGATTACGCCCGCTTCAGCCAGGTGACCGATCATGGGCATGTAGCCTTGTTCGCCTTTGTAGGTGATGCGGGCCCCCTCCTTCTCGGCAATGATCTGCGAGGCGTCGGCATCCAGGGTGTGTTCGGTGATTCCGGTTTGCCGCAGCCGTAGAGCAACGATACGCTGGTTGATGCGGGAAAGCGCTGCCAGTCCCTCCCCAGCACCGGTACGGCGCAGCCAGTCGCCCAGTGCGTCGGT